>NZ_PJBR01000167.1:0-3424 GCF_002863625.1 Pseudoalteromonas sp. MelDa3
GACCTATCGCTAGCGAAGTTATTTTCAATTTCATGGATGTATACCTTGTTTTAAAGTTGAATATTAACATCGAGCAGCAACAATTTATAAAATTACAGCTACCCAAAAACTACATTGTAAATTTTTTAGTCTAATTCTATAACTGATCCGCTGTAGCGGCTTAACCATTTCCCCGTACGCTTACATTCTACGAATTCATCTTTGGCTTGATGCATTTCTTCAAACGCTTTAGCAAGGCGAGTATCTTTAATTTTGAACAGTTGGCAATAATCTGCTGACGCATATTCGACAGTAACGAACAAGAAGCGACGTATATGAATGCCCACTAAACTGGCAACATAAGTATAAAATGCTTGCTGTAGGTCGTATTTCAACGAGCGCATTTGTCTCGAAAAATCATCTGGATTAGCAGAGCGAGTAGTTTTTACATCAGCCGCTTCATCGTCAAACCTAAGCCAATCGAATTTAACCTTCAAAAGTAAACCTGAACGTGGACAGCGTGAAATAATGGCAACCTCTGGTAAGCCATAATTAATGTATGCATCAGCTTGAGGTTCATTTTTTAAAGATTTAACAATTCGTATAGCGCTATCCCACACTTGGCCATCAACACCCAGCTTACCGCCATACAATGTTTTTTCTTCGCCTTCTATTACTTCGGTGCTTTGTGCGCCCTCTTTTTCGCGATTAAGTCGTAGTAAATGTTCAAAAACTCTAGCATTTGGATCGTGTTTAACCAATCGCTCAGCTTTAACAGCCTTAGTTCCTGTTGTTTTTAGATTATGCTTTTCCAGCTCAGCTTTAATTTGCGCCTCAGTATGCAATGCATCGGGCTCATCAATAGGTAGTAATTCTCTAAAGTATTTATTGTAAAAGTCTTCTGGCTCAAGAATTAGCTCATGGCCAAGTGTACCTGCATCTAATGTGCGTTGAGTTTGAAGCGTGCGCTTAACTTCAATACCTGATAAATATCTACGGTAGTAATGAGGCGGTGATTCCTTGAATTCTTTAAGTTGAGATGAGCTTAAAGCAGGCAGACTATGGTACAAATCGTTAGGCATATTAATGTAAATGCCTTCAATTAACTCCCCTTTAGAATCAACATAATTAGGCTCGCCATTAGCATCGAAAGCTTCTATGGCTTTTTCTACCCAATTACTTAACTTAGGTGCAAATTCTTCATTAGAGATAGCTTCTTGAATCTCATCAAGACCATAACTTAATTGTTTTGCTGCTGACATTGGTTTAACCCTTTAACTATTTATGCCGACCATAATGCCATAGATAGAAATTCAGGCTACTAACCTAGAATTGCATATTAATCAGGTAGTTAATCTTGCTATAAGCTAAACTTAATCAGTACGAATTTCATAGAGTATATAATATTGATTACACAATTATGGTGTTACACACCAAGATTATGTAACGCATGCGGCGTTAAACACACAATTATGGTGTTGCACACCAAGAATATGTAAAGGGCACGGTATTGAACACACAATCATGGTGTCATACACCAGGAATATGTAACGTGAACGGTATTGAACACACAATCATGGTGTCGCACACCAAGAATATGTAATGTGCACGGTATTGAACACACAATCATGGTGTCGCACACCAAGAATATGTAATGTGCACGGTATTGAAGACACTATTATGGTGTCACACACCAAGAATATGTAACGTGTACTGTATTGAACACACAATCATGGTGGCACACACCAAGAATATGTAACGTGTATGGTATTGAAGACACAATTATGGTGTCGTACACCAAGAATATGTAACGTGTATGGTATTGAACACACAATTATGGTGTCGTACACCAAGAATATGTAACATATACGGCATTGATTACATAATTATGGCGTCGCACACCAAGAATATGTAACATATACGGCATTGATTACATAATTATGGTGTCGTACACCAAGAACATGTAACGGTAAATCTTAATTTCACAATCACGGTGTGGAACACCAAGATGTATTGTGTAAGGTATTGAACACATATTTATGGTGTCTCATACCAAGAAGATGTAATGTAACTAGTATCGATTACACAATCATGGTGTGAGACACCAAGAATATGTAATGTACAAAGCATTGAATACACAATCTTGGTGTAAAATATTACATTATTAGATTAAAATTATTTAGAACCCAACAATACTGGCGTCCGACTATGAGTAAAAAGCTAAGTGATATACCTATTTCAAGAACTAACTTACCTAAACATATTAAGCAAGGTCATAAATTGGTATTTAGTCGGAAAGACTTATCACCACGCGAGGCCGATTTATTTGCTCTAATGATGGCTCAAATGAAAAGCTCTGACTGGGTTAAATCAACACCACAATACACTTACACTGCCAACCAATTATCTGAATGGTTAAACATTGATTCTAAACATATTGGTTCGGTGTTAGCTCCTGCTGCAGAAAGGCTTGCAGGTTATAAAGTGGGCATCAAAATTGAATCTGAAACGGAAGATGATGAATTCGATTACAAACCTCTATTCAAAAATATCAAATATAAAAAGGGACTATTAACGATGGTTCCTAATGACATGCTTGAGAGTGAATATATTGAATATCACCATGGGTTCGCACTGATAACTACAAAAACATTTTTAGATCTAAAGCAAGAGTATTCTAAGAGGCTTTACGAGTTGCTAAGCCGCTTTAAAAAAGATGGATTTGAGATGCATTTTATTAAGGTTGATATACTCAAAGGCTTATTTGGATTACTCGATGAAAGAGGAAAACTAAAAAAGAATAAAAGCTCATTTAAAAACAATGGTGTTTTTATGCAGCGATGCATAAGAGATAGCATTGATAGATTAAGCAATCACCCTATAGTTAGGAAAGAGCTGCTATTTCTGGAAAGTAAAACAGGTGATATTGGGTATGAAGTTAAAACACAAGGAAATCGCATATCTGAAATTAAATTTCTTATCAAATGGCATGAGAAAGGCACGTACCATGAGCTGAACACCCAAGACGCTCTACAAACAGTGAAAGAAATGATTGCAAAAAAAGTTACTCTTAAAGAGAAACTTAGTGTTCCCGAGTTAACTAAACTTATGATGGCATATCGTTATTTAGAAATAGATGAAGAAGCGGATAAAGTAGAAAAAGCATTACAATCTTATACAGAAAAAGAAAATGTAGAAAAGACTGTAACTGAAGATGAAAAGAGTGAGCTTGAGTCACTATTAGAGTTAACTAAAGATCTGGATTACTAAAATTTAGACACCATAAATGTGTTAACTAAAAACCGGTTAAGTGATCAGCAACACCAGTATTGTGATCAGTAACACCAGTATTGTGATCTCGACCACCAACTTTGTGATCACCATCACCATAATTAAGATCTAAATGGTCTTTTTTTACTTTTAAAATCAACTACATATAAACCCT
>NZ_PJBR01000168.1:0-3420 GCF_002863625.1 Pseudoalteromonas sp. MelDa3
ACAAACTATTGTTGAACTATCTAAAGAAAGAGATAAATATAAAAAAATCTTTGATGTTTCAGCAGATGCACTTTCAATTATTGATTTAACCTCTAGCAAGTTTATAGAGTGTAATCAATCCGCTATTGATATGCACGGCGTAAAAAGCAATGCTAACTTCCTTAACCTTAGCCCTTCTGATTTATCACCTAAGTACCAACCCTGCGGCAGACTCTCTAAAGAAATGGCTAAAGAGTATATAGAAAATACTGTTGTATATGGCTCACAAATCTTCCAGTGGACACATTTTCGCTTAGATGGAACTACTTTCCCTTGCTTCGTGTCGTTAACCTCCTTAGCTATTGGTGACAGTCAGTTAATCTTGGCTGTTGGTCGAGATATATCAGACCTAGCAAAAACTCAAGAAAAGCTGAGCACCGAGTATTCAGAAAGAAAACGTTTTGAAAAAGCTTATTTAGGTGAAAAAGAGAAATTTGAAAAATTTGTAGATTTAGCACCTATCGGTATCGTAATAAACGCAATAACTAATGGTAAATTTGAATTTACCAACCAAGAATTCGAAAAAATTACTGGGTATAGTGCCGAAGAACTTAACCAAATGGATTATTGGCAACTCACCCCGAAAAAATACGCAGAGCAGGAGCAGGAGCAATTGGACTCTCTCTCTAAGTACGGTTATTACGGCCCATATCAAAAAGAGTACATTCACAAAAATGGTGAAGTATATCCTGTACTACTGTCGGGTATAAAAATTACAGACAGTAAGGGCCAAGTATTCATTTGGTCTGTTGTACAAGACATTTCATATCAAAAAAATAGTGAGCAACAACTACAAGTAGCTAAAGACAAAGCCGATCTATTTGCACTACGTATGCAGTTAGCTAATGATTCAGCAGGAATTGGTGTTTGGGAGTGGGATTTAAAAACAGGAGTGCTAATGTGGGATAACTGGATGTACAAATTACATGGCATTACAGAATCTCAGTTTTCTGGGGCATATGATGCATGGATAAATATTGTGCATCCTGACGACATTGAAAACACTAAAAACCAGTTAGAAGCCGCTATTAGTGGCAATGGTTCATATGATCCTGAATTTCGTGTTGTTCATCCGGATGGCAACATAAGAACGATGAAAGCAAGCGCCGAAATATTAAGAGATTCACACGGCGAAGCAATTAAGGTGGTAGGCGTAAACTACGATGTTACAGAGCGAGCTGATGCATTACGCGTTTTGTCAGAAGCAAAATTAGCCGCTGAAAATGCTGTAAAGGCAAAAAGTGACTTTTTGGCCAATATGAGTCATGAAATACGCACGCCAATGAATGCGATTCTAGGCGCTCTACAATTACTAAAAAACACAAACTTATCTACCGAATTGAGTACAGTGCTTAAAAATGCATCCTTCTCAGCCCAAAGTCTCTTAATCATAATAAACGATATTTTAGATTATTCGAAAATAGAGTCGAATAAATTACAAATTGAAAGTGTCCAGTTTTCATTAACCGAAGTATTGGAGTCAGTAAAATATGATCTAGACTCTTTAGTTAGTGGAAAGCGAATTCAGTTTCTCGTTAATAAGGGGAAAAGCTACAACGAATACTGGATAGGTGACTTAGTTAGGGTTAAGCAGATTATATTAAATTTAGCGACAAATGCAGTCAAGTTCACAGAAAAAGGAAGTGTTCAAATAAACGTTAGTAGCCAACTCTATCAAGATAAACAAGCTATTAAGATTGAAATTATCGATTCCGGTATCGGTATGAGTAAAGAGGCTGTTGAGCATATTTTTGAGCGCTTTACTCAAGCTGATACCTCTACAACGAGAAAGTACGGTGGAACTGGGCTAGGTATGTCCATCACAATCAGCTTAATTGAAGTGATGGGGGGTAAAATGGATATTCAAAGTGCATTAGGAAGAGGCACAACGATAATCCTTATTCTGCCTTTAGATCAAGTTGATTTTGCACCTGTTAATAAGGCAAAAAAAGCATTATCCGCCCCTAACTTAGAAGGTAAAAAAATATTAGTTGCAGAAGATAATAACATTAATAAAGTGCTAATAGAGGCAATGCTTAAACGAACTAATGCAAACGTTACAATTGTTGAAAATGGTCTACTGGCTGTTAAAGCGGTCCAATGCAACAAATTCGACTTAGTATTAATGGATATACACATGCCTATAATGGATGGTATTGAGGCCCAACAACAAATACAATCTTTAGATCCAAGCCTTACTGTAATGGCACTTACAGCAAATGTTATGGAAACAGATGTAGAAAACTACTATCGTAAGGGGTTTACCGCACATATTGCAAAACCGATAGACATAAATAAATTGTATGGAACTCTGAAGCATTATTTCAATAGTTAAGAGTCTGATATTTTGCATTATTTAAATGCATTTGGGTCATTTATGCTTTTAAAGAAATTTAACTGAAGTAGGTTTATTGGCACGTGCCAGACCCTAACTTCGAGTCTGGCTTAGGTTCAAATTTAAGCATCGATCTGTTCTGATACTTCTAACGCATCATCAACTTCTATTCCCAAGTACCTGACAGTGCTCTCTAGTTTTCTATGGCCAAGTAGAAGCTGACAGGCTCTTAAATTTTTAGTTTTTTTGTAAATTAGTGATGGTTTGGTACGTCTCATTGAATGAGTGCCATATTGAGTCTTATCTAACCCAATTGAGGTGACCCAAGAGTCAACTATACGTCCATATTGACGGGTTGAAAGGTGTTCAGAGGAATGAATTCGTGACTTAAACAAGTAATCATAAGAATTGAGAGTGAATTGCTCTATGAGCGCCACAATTGATTTCCTTGTATTTCCAGTAATTTCAAATTGAACAGGCATACCAGTCTTTTTTTGAACGACTATTGCCCGTGATTGGATTGTTTTCCCATGTGCGATGTCATTAACTTTTAGTGAAACTAAATCACACCCTCTTAGTTTGCTATCTATGGCTAGGTTAAATAGTGCTAGATCTCTTATTTTATGAAAAAGTTCCAGTCGTATTCGGATAGCCCATATTTGCTGTGATTTTAGAGGTAACTTTTGTCCTACAAGCTTATTTTTATTCCAAGGCTCTTTAGGCTGATATATTGTTAACTGGTGCATTATTTGTACTCCGGTGTTTATGGAGTTTTAAGCTTAGCTTGCTACAAAAGAATTCGGGTATGAGCGAAAAGCGGTCATTGAGATTGGCTAAATATCGTCGTTAATTGATTGGTTAAACTGCTCTTTGCGCATATATTCATGAAAATAAGCGACGCGAGCATATTGTTCTATTAAACTTTACTTTAAAGCTTTAAAAAGCTTAGTGGTAGTAATGCTTTAGGTTATTTGTTAAAACTATATAATGTAGGAAAATGAGCGTAGCGTCGGCAGAAGTATATGCGATGAGCGCACTATTAAATA
>NZ_PJBR01000169.1:0-3415 GCF_002863625.1 Pseudoalteromonas sp. MelDa3
CCTTGTTGCGTCCAGTGGCCTGAGTTATGTACACGCGGTGCAATTTCGTTAACGAGTAACGTACCTTGTACATCAAAAAACTCAATAGCTAATACGCCAACGTAGTTAAGCTCGTTTACTATTTTTGTAAATGCATCGTTTGCTTGCGCTTCAACGCTGTGATTATTTTTACCAGCAATAGAAAGCGTTAATACACCATTTGTGTGCTCGTTTTCTGTTAGCGGATAAATAGCAACGTTACCGTATTTATCGCGCGCACCAATAATAGATACCTCACGATCAAACGGGATCATTTTTTCAGCAATAATTGTATGTGGCGAAAGCTGCGTACCCGATGCAATAAAATCAGCCATTTGTGACCAAATTTCGTCTATTTGACTATCTGATTTTAAACGCCATTGGCCTTTCCCGTCATAACCCGCTTGGCATGTTTTAATAACAAGTGGCTTACCTAGGGTTTTAACAGCGTGTTCAAGATGCGCTTTTTCAGTAATTAATTGATACGGCGCACAAGTTACGTTTGTTTTATCAAGCAATGCTTTTTCAAGTGAGCGATCGCCACCGGTTTTAATAGCGGCTTTACCTGGGTAAAACTTATTGCTGTTACAGCAAAGTGTTAGTACGTCATCAGGAATGTGCTCAAACTCTGCAGTAATTGCATCAGCGTTTAATATTGCTTGTTCAAGTGACGTGCTATAAACCTCACCAGTTAGCGGATGCTTAATTTGCTTGCTGCCTACATCGTACGCAACAACGTTTAAATTAAGCGGCGCACCTGCAAGGCTCATCATACGTGCAAGTTGCCCTGCACCTAATATTAAAATATTCATTATTACTCTGCAGGGTTTGGATTAGCTAATATAGTATCGGTTTGAGCTTTACGAAACGCTTCAATTTTTGCAAAAATTTCTGGATTTTGACACCCTAAAATTTGTGCGGCTAGTAAACCTGCGTTTGCTGCGCCCGGCTCACCAATTGCAAGTGTGCCCACTGCAACGCCTTTAGGCATTTGGCAAATAGATAAAAGTGAATCAACACCATTTAATGCTTTTGATTTTACAGGCACGCCCAGTACAGGAAGCGACGTAAAAGCAGCAGCCATACCTGGTAAATGAGCCGCGCCGCCAGCGCCAGCAATAATAACTTTAATACCGCGTTCTGCGGCTGAACTTGCGTAATCAGCAAGTAATTGAGGAGTGCGGTGTGCAGACACGACTTTAGTTTCGTACTTAATGCCAAAATGCTCAAGCATAAGTGCTGCATGTTCCATGGTTGGCCAATCTGATTTAGAACCCATAATAATGCCAACAGTCATAAATACTCCTCAGTAATGTATTTTTAAAATAGCGGACTTATGTCCTGTTTAAGCCGGGTATTATACCCAAAGCCATATTAATTGCGACTAATACAAAGCCACAAAAACAAAAAAAGCCATGTTTAAACATGGCTTTTTAGGGTTAACGGGTAAATAGCCAATTAAGCTTCTTTACTCGCTAGGTATTCTGCGTAGTTGCCTCTAAAGTCAATAATTTTACCATCTTTAACTTCCCAAATACGGGTAGCTACCGATGATACAAATTGACGATCGTGCGATACAAACATTAATGTACCTTCGTAGGCTTCAAGTGCTAAGTTAAGCGCTTCAATAGATTCCATATCCATGTGGTTAGTTGGCTCATCCATTAACAATATGTTTGGTTTATGCATCATAATTTTACCAAACAGCATGCGGCCTTGCTCACCACCTGAAATTACTTTAACTGACTTTTTAATATCGTTCTGAGAGAACAGCATACGACCTAAGAAGCTACGAACCACTTGTTCGTCGTCGCCTTCTTGTTGCCATTGCTCCATCCACTGAAACAAGTTCATGTCGGTTGCAAACTCATCTGCGTGATCTTGCGCGTAGTAACCAATGTTCGCGTTTTCAGAAAACTTAAACTCACCGGCTTTAGGTGCTAAGCGCCCTGCTAATGTATTAAGTAATGTTGTTTTACCAACACCATTTTCACCAATAATAGCAATACGCTCGCCAACTTCTACTAAACCTTCAAGTCCAGAAAACAACGTATTGTCGTCAAAACCTTGCGTTAGGTTATTCATTTCAAGCGCGTTTCTGAATAACTGCTTTTCTTGGTCGAAACGAATAAACGGCGTTTGACGTGAAGAGGCTTTAACTTCGTCTAACTGAATTTTGTCGATACGTTTAGCGCGCGATGTTGCTTGCTTAGCTTTAGATGCGTTAGCAGAGAAACGTGATACAAACTGTTGAAGTTCAGCAATTTGGTTTTTCTTCTTCGCGTTTTCGCTAAGTAGTTGCTCACGTGCTTGCGTTGCTGCAAACATGTATTCGTCGTAGTTACCTGAGTAAATACGTAGCTCACCGTAGTCAATATCGGCCATGTGTGTACACACAGAGTTTAAAAAGTGGCGGTCATGCGAGATGATTATCATGGTACAGTCGCGTTGGTTTAACACGTCTTCTAACCACTTGATGGTGTAAATATCCAAGTTATTGGTAGGCTCATCAAGTAGCATTATATCTGGGTCTGAAAACAACACCTGTGCAAGTAGCACACGTAGTTTAAAACCTGGTGCAATTTCTGACATTGGGCCAAAGTGTTGGTCTGTGCCAATACCTACGCCTAGTAGAAGCTCGCCTGCTTTAGATTCAGCAGAGTAACCATCCATTTCAGCAAACTCAGTTTCAAGATCGGCTACTTTCATACCGTCGTCTTCACTCATTTCTGGTAAAGAGTAAATACGGTCGCGTTCTTGTTTTATTTTCCACAGCTCTTTGTGACCCATGATCACAGTATCAATTACTGAGTATTCTTCGTAGGCAAACTGGTCTTGGTTTAGTTTAGCAACACGTTCATTTGGATCAGTACTTACATTACCTGAAGACGCTTCGAGCTCACCACTTAGAATCTTCATAAATGTTGATTTACCACAACCATTTGCACCGATTAAACCGTAACGGTTTCCGTCGCCAAATTTTGCTGAGATATTTTCAAATAATGGTTTAGCACCAAATTGCATGGTGACATTAGCTGTACTAATAATAGCGCTACCCTCCAAAGGAGTAATGATGTATTTAAATTGCGCGCAGTTTAAACCAAAATGGCCTGTTTTTCTATGAAAGTTTAAAGGCAAACCTCGTCGTTTAAGGTAATTATTATCACTGAGCTACTCGTAATTAAAATAACAAATTAGATTTAGTGTTTTTGCAAATTGTTATTCAACTTAGATAAATTAAAATTCATAAATACATTCATAATAAACCGATATGAGCGTTTAGAATTTGGTATATATATTAGGGTCTGTTGATCTTTTAAGGTTAAATTTTCAGCAGTCTGTTTGGTATTAAGGCAAGGCAGAGTCTATGTAGTGTGGTTATTCCCCATAAATGGGC
>NZ_PJBR01000170.1:0-3410 GCF_002863625.1 Pseudoalteromonas sp. MelDa3
TCATCCTTGATCACCTTTATCATTAAATTTTCACTCTGAAGCTCGTTATTAACTCTAAAATATCACTAAAAATATAAACGTATAAATAAAAAAGGAATTTTTTAATCTAGGTCGAAAGAAAGTATTGGTGGTAAAAAAGCACCGAGGTAAATAAGTTCATTAAAGATTCGTTGGGTTTCGTTTCACTCTACCCAACCTACGCTAATAACCACTCCAAAACCAAAAAAGCACTTATAAAATAAGTGCTTTTGTTGGTTTGCTCAATTAGTGTGGTTTACAGCGCGTTAAATACGTCGTCTGTTTTAGCTGCGCAAATAAAATCGTTTTTGTGTAGGCCTTTAATTGAATGGCTCCACCATGTAACCGTTACTTTGCCCCACTCGGTTAATAAACCTGGGTGATGGCCCTCGTCTTCTGCCATGTCGCCTACTTTATTGGTAAACGCGATAGCTTGCTTAAAGTTTTTAAATTTATAAACACGCTCAAGCTGCATAATGCCGTCACGTACTTCTGGTACCCAGTCTGGGATTTTAGTAATTAATTGCGCTAACTCTTCGTCAGATACTTTTGGCGCATCTACATGACAGGCTTCGCATTTTTGTGCACTTAATGAAGACATTCTAAATCCTTACTTTTAGCTTTTTTAGCATTAATATTTAACTGGCTAATTTTTCTTTTGGTGGAAATTTTGGGTCGTGCAAACCAAGCTCTTTAGCTCGCTCAACCAAAGTCATAATATCCATTTGCGATATATCAAACAGATCATGAATCGAATTTATGGTGTAGTACTGTGGTTGCATAATATCAATACGGTACGGCGTACGCAGTACATCAAGCACATTCATTGGGCTAATTTCTGGCGTGTTTGAGTATACGTACTGAGTTTCACCTGGGCTTGATAAAATACCACCGCCGTAAATACGCAAGCCGTCTTCGGTTTGCATTAAACCAAATTCAACCGTAAACCAGTATATACGCGCAAGGTATACACGGTCCTTTTTCTGCGCTGCGTAACCTAATTGCCCGTACTTGTGCGTAAACTCAGCAAAGTCAGGGTTAGTTAGCATGGCGCAATGGCCAAATATTTCATGAAAAATATCTGGCTCTTGTAGGTAATCAAACTCTTCACGGCTACGAATAAATGTAGCTACCGGAAACTGCTTGTTTGCCAGTAATCTAAAAAACTCATCAAAGTCGATAAGCGCAGGTACTGGTGCAACTTGCCAACCGGTAGTGGCTAGTAACACATCGTTTAGTTCGCTTAACTGCGGAATACGATCGTGCGGCAGGTTAATCTTTTTTAACCCTTGCATGTACTCGTTGCAGGCTTTGCCTTCAATGCATGCAAGTTGGCGCGCTACAAGCTCAGACCAAATTTTATTTTCTTCATCACTCCAGTGTATAACACCATTTTCGTCTGGTGTTTTGGATGTGTATTTACTTGCTTTAGCCATAAGTACCTTCTTGGGTGTGAGCCCTAAATCGGTGTCAGTGTGATACTCAAACCTATTGAATATCGAATGACCCCATACTATGCAAAAGTGAAGAAAAGTTTAATAGATAGGCTAACATCAGTATTTGGCGCGATCACCTTAATCGTAAAGTTAAAATTACACCTGTGGAACATTAAAAATACAGACCTTTAAATAAAGGCCTGTAGCTTATCATCATGTGTACACAATTAAATACACCTAACCGATTTTAGTAAAAGCTTGGTCTAAATCACTAATAATGTCGTTAACATCTTCAAGCCCAACCGAGAGTCTGATCAGCCCATCACTTATTCCAGCGGCGGCTCGCTCCTCTGCCGTATAAGGCGAGTGAGTCATAGATGCAGGATGCTGAATCAGTGTTTCAGCGTCGCCAAGGCTTACTGCAAGTGTACAAAGTTTCATACTATCAATAAATTGTGCGCCATCTTGTAGCGTACCTTTTATTTCAAACGCAATAACACCACCAGCGGCTTTCATTTGGTTACCAATAAACTTATAACCTGGGTGCGATTTAAGCCCCGGGTAATATACGGTGCTTACTTGTGGATGCGCTTCTAGATATTGCGCTATTGCTTGTGCGCTTTGACAATGACGCTCTATTCTAATGGCGAGTGTTTTTAGACCTCGATTAATTAGCCATGCATCGTGCGGGCTTATGGTTGCACCAATATCTTTTAATACGGTCATTTTAATGTGTGTTATGTGCTCAAGCGATCCACATACAATACCGGCAACTACGTCTCCGTGACCATTTAAGTACTTGGTCGCACTGTGCATTATAATGTCGATACCGTATTTTTTTGGTGATTGTAGTAGCGGCGTTAAAAAGGTGTTGTCGACCACACTAATTAAATTGTGCTCTTTAGCAACTGCGCCAATGAGTGTCAAATCAATAACCGCCATGGTGGGGTTAATTGGCGTTTCTACAAATATCATTTTTGAATTAGGTTTGATGGCAGCGCGTAGTTCGTCCTCGTTGGTCATATCAACAAAGGTGACTTCAATTCCCCAGCGCGGCAACATGTGCGAGAAAAACGCAAAGGTACAACCATACAAAGCACTTGAAGCAACAAGGTGATCTCCCTGCGATAAAAAGCTCAGTACTGAGGCAGATACAGCCCCCATACCCGTTGCGGTTGCAGCTGCTGCTTCACAGCTTTCTAGTTGAGCAACTTTTTGTTCAAGCTCTGTGGTTGTAGGGTTTCCTAAACGCGTATAAATATAGCCAGGTTCGTCGCCTGCAAAACGCGCAGCACCTTGAGCGGCATTTTCAAAATGAAAGGTAGAGGTTTGATATAAAGGAGAAGTGAGTGCGCCGTGCGGGTCGTTTGCTTTTTGTGGTCCGTGAATACACTGGGTGTTTATATGATGCTTGCTCATTGTAGGCTCATTTTTTTGATTATTATGTTTTTGCGATTCAACAATCAAAACGTATGCGCTTACAAACAGCAAGCATGCCGGATGCTCAGATGGCTATTTGTGTAAAAACCGTGCAGCGCACGTTTGTACACAAATATTGCCACTGCTAATCTAGGGTCTGTTGATCTTTGCGGATTAAAATCTGTTCAAACTAGGGGCTATTTAATCGCGGCGCGAGGTTTGTAACCTAGTGGGCTAAGTAAAAACCGAGCAAAGCTTCCGCGTCCTGCTCACGCCCCTTACCTACATCCATGTCATAGGTAAGATCTTAAGAAATTGAGTTGAAGCTCAATTCATGATCAAATGGTTGTTACCACACAAACCACAGAATCAAGAAAAGAGCTTCAAATGAATGCTAACATTTTTATTAATAAGTTAAAAAGTATCCTAAGTGAAAAAAAACTGAACCGACTTGGTAAACAAGTAGCATTTACTAAAAGAGAAAGAAATATCACCGCATTTCATATGGTTGTTAGTCTTGTTGCTGCGCTTGGGGAT
>NZ_PJBR01000171.1:0-3396 GCF_002863625.1 Pseudoalteromonas sp. MelDa3
CAGCGACTCCCGATGTTAAAATTACATCGAGAATAGCTACAATGTTCTTATTTCACGAGCTGGGTTACCCGCTACTACAGTATTAGGCATTACATTTTTAGTAACCACAGCACCCGCACCCACAATACTATTTTCACCAATACTCACACCCGCTAAAATAATTGCACCTGCGCCAACCCATACGTTATTGCCTAACGCGATAGGTGCTGCAAAGTTTTCCTTATTAAGCCTTTTTGCTGGATTAGTAGCATGTGACACAGCTAAAAGCTGAACGTTCGGGCCTATTAAACAGTCATCACCAATGGTGATTGAGTGATTGGCTAATGGCGAGTCGAGAAGTGTGCAATTAATATTCATAAAAGTACGATCACCAATAACTATTTGATTGCCGTAATCGCAATGAAAACCTGATTCTATAATTACACCATCACCCGACTTTAAAAATAACTCTTTGATACGTTTTAAGTTGCCTTTACTTGGGCTCTTATTAAATAAACGGCAGGTTTCACCTGCTTGCTTTCGCTGTGCTAAGTATTCTTTACTGATACTGTTAAATGACTGCATTGTATTTATCTTTATAACTTAATTAGTTATAGCTTACCGTACTTTTAGTTTTATTATTATTAGAATAAAACTGTATTTTTTTTGCTCGTTCACTTGCCATTTAAGTTGTTTCGTTTAAAATCGCATAACTTTCGAAATGAAACTTAATTCACGAGCTTTATGACTAAACGAAACACACAGCAGCGTCGTCACAATATACTGGTTCAAGTTAATGAATTAGGTGAAGTCGCCGTTGAAAAGTTAGCACAGCAGTTTCAAACATCTGAAGTAACCATTCGAAAAGATTTAACCTCGCTTGAAAAAAGTGGCTTATTACTTCGCCGCTACGGTGGTGCTATTGCACTACCTAAAGAAATTGTTAGCGATGAAGTAGATTCAAAGCGCAAAGTCGCAATAGCAAAAGCTGCAGCAAAACTTATAAAAGATCATAACCGCATTATTATTGATAGCGGACGCACTACGGCAGCTATGATCCCTGAGCTTGCTGATAAGCGTGGGCTAGTTGTTATGACCAACGCTATTAAAGTAGCGAGTCGTTTATTATCACTCGAGAACGAGCCGACACTTTTAATGACCGGCGGAACGTGGGATCCACATTCTGAGTCATTTCAGGGGCAAGTTGCTGAAAATGTATTATGTTCTTACGACTTTGATCAGCTATTTATTGGCGCTGACGGCATAGATGTAAAGCGCGGTACTACTACCTTTAATGAGCTAGTTGGTTTAAGCCAAGTTATGGCAAAAGCCGCTCGTGAAGTAATTGTAATGGTTGAATCAGATAAGATTGGCCGAAAAATACCAAATTTAGAATTACCGTGGAAAATAGTAACCACATTAATAACCGACGATGGCTTAGCAGACGATAAGCGCAAAGCAATTGAGGCGTGTGGTGTAAAACTAATTTGTGCAGAGATTATACAATAGCTACTCAGTAGCAAGTATTTTAAAAATTAATGGAGACACTATGTGTGGAATAGTTGGGGCAGTTGCAGAACGTCCAGTAAACAAAATTTTAGTTGAAGGCCTTAAACGCCTAGAATACCGTGGTTATGACTCAGCAGGCGTAGCATTGCTTGATGGCAACACACTTAATACTGTTAAAGCAGTGGGTAAAGTAGTTAACGTAGAAGCAGCTCTAGAAAAAGCAGGCGTTAGCGGTCATACAGGTATTGCACATACGCGCTGGGCAACACATGGTAGCGTTACAGAAGCAAATGCACACCCACATGTATCAAACAACCAGTTAGCACTTGTGCACAACGGTATTATTGAAAACCACGCTAGCCTACGTACAGCACTTAAAGCAGATGGTTACGAATTCTTATCAGACACTGATACAGAAGTAATGGTGCATTTAATTCACCAACTTCGTAAACAACACACAACGTTACTTGCATCAGTACAAGCAGCTGTTAAACAGTTTGAAGGCGCTTTTGGTACTGTTGTATTTGATAAAGACAACGATAACGAAATCATTGTAGCGCGCTCAGGTAGTCCTCTTGTTATTGGTTTAGGCCTTGGCGAAAACTTTATTGCGTCTGATCAGTTAGCATTACTACCTGTTACTCGTAGCTTCATCTTTTTAGAAGAAGGCGACGTAGCACGTATTACACGTGACACAGTAGAAATTTTTGATGCAGACGGTAACGCAGTTGAGCGTGAAGTGATTGAATCAAACATTACGCAAGATGCATCAGGCAAAGGCGATTACCGTCACTACATGCTAAAAGAAATTTACGAGCAGCCACTTGCTGTACGTAATACTCTTGAAGGGCGTTTAAACGACGACCGTGTAGCAATTGATGCCTTTGGCGAAAGCGCTCAGCAAATATTTAAAGATGTAAAACATGTGCAAATTATTGCCTGTGGTACGTCTTATCATTCAGGTATGGTTGCACGTTACTGGCTTGAGCAGTTTGCGGGTGTTAGCTGTAATGTAGAAATAGCTTCTGAATTTAGATACCGTCAGTCGTTTGTTCATGAAAATAGCTTACTTGTTACTATTTCTCAATCAGGTGAAACTGCCGATACGCTAGCTGCATTACGCCTAGCTAAAGAGCAAGGTTACATGGCCTCAATGACTATTTGTAACGTACCTGGTTCATCGCTTGTACGCGAATCAGACCTTGCCTTTATGACTAAAGCAGGCGCTGAAATAGGCGTGGCATCTACTAAAGCATTCACAACGCAGTTAGTTGGTTTGTTAATGCTTACTGCGTCTATAGCTCAGGAAAAAGGCCTTGATCAAAGCGCAATTGTAAATGCAATTAAAGTACTTCCAGCTAAGTTAGAAGAAACATTATTACTCGCTGATGGTATTGCAGATCTTGCAGAAGAGTTTGCTGATAAGCACCACTCATTGTTTTTAGGTCGTGGCTCGCAATACCCAATTGCAATGGAAGGTGCGCTTAAACTTAAAGAGATTTCGTACATTCACGCAGAAGCTTACGCAGCGGGCGAGCTAAAACACGGCCCATTAGCACTTATTGATGCCGACATGCCAATTATTGTTGTAGCACCAAATAACGAATTGCTAGAAAAACTTAAATCAAACGTAGAAGAAGTACGCGCACGTGGCGGCATTATTTACGTATTCGCAGATAAAGATTCACACTTTGAGTCAGACGACACAATGCGTGTAATCAACGTAAACCACACTGACGACATTATTGCGCCAATTGTTTACACCTTGCCATTGCAGCTACTGTCGTACTACGTAGCGGTAATTAAAGGCACTGACGTTGACCAACCACGTAACTTAGCTAAATCGGTTACGGTTGAGTAAAATCAATAGGTTGGTAATTACCTGTTAAAGATAAAAAGGCGCTCAAT
>NZ_PJBR01000172.1:0-3278 GCF_002863625.1 Pseudoalteromonas sp. MelDa3
ATTAAGCATTTGATTCACTAATAATGCACCTAACATTATAGCTGCTCCAATACTTAACCTGACTATGTCAGCGTCTCGGTTCCAAATTAGTACGTTAACAATAATCCCTGCTGGGATAAGTAAGTTATTCATGACTGCCAGAGCTCCAACGTTGACGAGTGTTGCGCCTTTATTCCACATAAAGTAACCAAGGCCTGATGCAACAACCCCTAAATAAATCAGTATGCCCCACTGAGTAGAAGTGGTTGGTAATTTGTTTGAATTACCAAATAATGCATAACAAATTGTGGCAATAATAAGTGCGCCTATAAAAAACCATCCAAATACGGTTTTATCATCAAGCTTATTGTTCATCATTAAGCGTTTATAGGTTACTTGGCCTACAGCAAAACTTATGTTCGCACCTTGAACTAATAATAAGCCAATTATGAAATTGCTATTTAGATTTTCGTAACGAATGGTAATTGCACCAATTACAGCAATAAGTGCGACTATAAAAAAGCGTGGGTTAAAATGTTTGTTCAATGCATCATTTAGCAAGGTAATGTACAAAGGAGTCATTACTGTAAATAGCAGTACTTCGGGGACGCTTAAAAATAAAAAGGAATGGTAGTAAAAGCTATACATAACACCAAGTTGTATAGCGCCAATCAGCATGAGCTTTAAGGCTAAAGGTTTAGGTGTTTGTTTAAACTTTAAAAATGGTAAAAATACGAGGGTTGCTAGTGCTATGCGAATTAACACACTAAACCATGCATCAACCTGACCTGCTAAATACACGCCAATTAAACTAAATGAAAATGCCCAAAGTAAAGTTACTGCAAATAAGTACCGCATAGCTGTCGTCTTTAAATAATTAATGGCAGCAGTTTATCTGTTATAAATTGATGTATAAACAATAAAAGCCCGCAAGCGGGCTTTTATAAAAGTGAGCTTAATAAATTAAGTTATTTATTCAACTAAACCACGGCGCTTAAGTAGTGCGTCGGTAGTTGGTTTTTGACCTCTAAACTCAATGTAGCTTTGCATTAAGTCGCGGCTGTTACCTTTTGATAGGATTTCTTTACGGAACTTGTCACCATTTTTACGGGTTAAGCCGCCGTTATTTTCCATATGCGCAAAGGCATCTGCTGCAAACACTTCAGTCCATAGGTACGCGTAGTAACCCGCTGAATAACCACCTGCAAATGTGTGGCTAAAGAAGTTTGATTTGTAACGTGGTGGAACAGGGTAGTAAGCAATACCGTGTTTTTCTAGCGCGTCTTGCTCAAACTTTTGAACGTCAGTAATTTTCTTATCAGAACCAAATGAATGCCATTCCATATCAAGTAGTGCAGCGGCTAAGTATTCAGTAGTGCCGTAACCTTGGTTGAATTTTTGCGATTCAAGTACTTTATCAAGTAAAGCTTGTGGAATTGGCTCACCTGTTTTGTAATGTTTCGCATAGTTAGCAAGAACGGTTGGTTCAATCATCCAATCTTCATTTGCTTGCGACGGAAACTCAACAAAGTCACGTGCCGTTGCAGTACCCGCTAGGCTTGGGTATTTAACATCTGAGAATAACCCGTGTGCAGCATGACCAAATTCATGGAACATAGTAGATACTTCGTCAAATGTCATTAGCGTAGGCTCGCCTGCAGCAGGTTTTGGAATGTTCTGCGCATTGTAAATAACCGGTTTAGTGCCTTTTAATCCGCTTTCGCTAACGTATGCACTCATCCATGCGCCGCCACGTTTACCTTCACGTGCATATGGGTCTAAGTAAAATAAACCAATAGCGCTGCCATCAGCGTTAAATACTTCGTATACGGTTACATCTTCATGATAAACAGGAAGATCTTTACGTTCTTTAAACGTAATACCGTACAGTTTGTTCATTGCAAAGAATAAGCCATCGTGAATAACCGATTGCATTTCAAAGTATGGTTTAACAAGTGCTGGATCTAAGTTGTACTTTTCTGCACGTACTTTTTCAGCATAAAAAGTCCAATCCCATGGTTTAAGCTCAAAGCTTTCGCCTGAATCGTTAATCACTTTTTGAATAGCGGCTGCTTCAATCTTTGCTTTTTCAACTGCTTTTGGTGCTAGGTCATCAAGGATGCCGTAAACGTTTTCAGTTGTTTGCGCCATACGCGACGTCATTACATAAGAAGCCCAATCTTTGTAGCCTAAAAGCTCTGCTTTTTGAGCGCGTAGGTTGGTTTCTTTAATAATAATAGGGCCGTTAGTTTTTGCTGCGCGGTTTGCAGAGGCTTTAAAAATTCGCTCACGTAGGTCGCGGTTTTCAAGGCTACTTAAAATTGGTTGTTGCGTTGTATTTACCAAAGTGATCATGTAGCCGTCTTTGCCCGCTTTTTTAGCTGAAGCTGCAAGGCCTGCAATTTCGCCTTCAGAAAGACCTGCTAATTCACTTTTATCTGTAACTACAATAACGTCTTCTTTAAACGATTTTAAAATGTTTTGTGAAAACGCAGTAGATAGCTGAGCTAGCTCTGAGTTAATTTCACGCATTTTAGCTTTTTCAGCGTCATTTAATTTAGCACCTGCTTTTACAAACTGCTTGTAGTAAAAATCAACTAGGCGTTTATCTTCTGCGTTTAATTTATCTTGATTGTCGTAAATTGTTTGTACGCGCTTAAATAATTCACCGTTTAAGTAAATATCATCTGAGTGAGCTGATAATACAGGCGCCATTTTTTCATCAATACGCTGGTATTCAGCATCTGAAATTAAACCAGATAAGTTATAAAAAGCAGCCGATACGCGATTTAATAGCTCCCCTGACAATTCCATTTTAACTAATGTGTTTTCAAATGTTGCTGGAGCAGGGTTGTTAGCAATGGCTTGTACTTGTGCCGTGTGCTGTGCGATACCTGCATCGAATGCAGCTTCGTAGTCTTTTGTACCAAATTTATCAAACTCTGGTGCCATATATTGCAATGGGCTTGGCTTAAATAAAACATTGTTTGCGTTCATGTCTTGCACTTGTGCTGCGCCTTCTTTTGCCATGTTTTGTGTATCGTTAGATGAACAGGCCGATAATATTAAGGCACTAGCAATAGTAGTGGCGATCAGGGTTTTACGCATAATAACTCCATAGAAAGATTAGCCGGAATAGGCTTTGCGAGTCGAAAAACCTAGTTAACTTATCAAATTTTGGCGTTTATACAATAAAGTTTATCGGTATTAAGGGGGATTTGAACGCAAATTAGCTAATATTTAGCTTTAAGGGAGGTAAAAGTAGCTCTAAAAGTAAACACCTGAGCTACTTAATAAGT
>NZ_PJBR01000173.1:0-3255 GCF_002863625.1 Pseudoalteromonas sp. MelDa3
AATGCGACTTTCATTGACATAAAAATGACCTATTAAACTGATAACTTAGAAACTAGACCTCGATTATGTCAACCGGTCGATAAAAAAGCGAATGAAAGTCTTTATAAAATTTCCTTAGCGGGAAAGGTAAGTAGGTAACCTATGGACAGTATTTATCAATTTAATGCACCACTTTTTAACAGCGAAAATTTTTCTCTTAGCCAGTTACAGGGCAAAACCGTCCTTATTGTTAATACAGCGAGTAAATGTAATTTTTCGGTGCAATTAAACGCGCTCGAAAAGCTCTATCAGCAATACAAAAGCAATGGTTTTACTGTGCTTGCGTTTCCGTGTAACCAGTTTGGCCAAAATGAGCCGCTTGATAATTTAGCCATTAAAGACTTTTACCAAGAGCAATTTAATGTCTCATTTGAGGTGTTTGGTAAGGTAATGGTAAACGGGCCAGAAACACATCCGTTGTTTAATTATTTAAAATCGCATACGCGGGGTATTTCGCAAAATCGTGCTATTAAGTGGAATTTCACTAAGTTTTTAATTAATTCACAAGGGCAACTTGTTGCACGTTATGCACCGCGAACTAAGCCCGAAACACTTATACAAGTAATAGAAAGCAACTTACTGCAAGCCGCAAAGTTAAACGCAGCTAAAGGTGGTAAAAAAGTATCGTCAAAAATACCTTTATTTACCCCAAGTAAGGCTCCGCTTAAGGCTTAATTTAAATCAATAAAATGCGTTTTACTTAGGCGCTTACTTGTAAAGTAGTTTAATGTATTAAAGGTTAACTACCCTACAAATACTTAAGCATCGAGGCTATTACCATGAACATTGCTTTTTTTAGTACTCAAAAGTACGAACTGCCTTTTTTTGAACAAAGTACACGCGATTACAGCGCTATAAAAATAACGTATTTTGAGCAAGCCCTGAGCGAACAAACGGCTATTTTAGCAAGCGGGTTTGATGCCATATGTGTTTTTGTTAACGATACCGTAAATACCGCCGTTATTGAGCAACTGGCAAGCCAAGGCATTAATACTATTTTGCTGCGTTGTGCAGGGTTTAATAACGTTGACTTACCTGCAGCAAAAGCACATAAAATTAAAGTATTACGTGTTCCTGCTTACAGCCCTGAGGCCGTAGCCGAGCATTGTATTGCACTTATGCTAACGCTTAGCCGTAAAACGCATAAAGCGTATAACCGCGTACGCGAAGACAATTTTGATTTAAACGGATTGCTTGGTTTTAACTTGCACAATAAAACCGTGGGTATTGTAGGTTGCGGTAAAATTGGCCTTGCGCTGTGCAACATTTTAAATGGCTTTGGCGCTAAAGTATTAGTGTGCGACCCATACGCACAACCTGGCAATTATACAATTACCGATATAGACACCTTGCTTAGCCAAAGCGATGTGATTTCTTTGCATTGCCCATTAACGGAACAAACTCATCATTTAATAGATGATGAGGCATTTAGTAAAATGAAAACCGGCGTTATGCTTATTAACACCTCTCGCGGTGCACTACTTAACAGCAAAGCGTGCATTAATGCACTTAAAACTAAAAAATTAGGGTATTTAGGGCTCGACGTTTACGAGCAAGAGTCGGAGCTGTTTTTTAAAAATCACAGCGACGAAATAAACCAAGACGATATATTCTCGCGCTTAGTGAGCTTTAAAAATGTTTTAGTAACAGGCCATCAGGGCTTTTTTACCCAAGAGGCACTCACCGAGATAGCAAACACAACCCTACTTAACGCGCTTGAAGTAAGTAAAGGTAAACCTCTAACTAATGAGGTTTTATAAATACCTTAGCTTTACCTAAATAATAGGCACAAAAAAAGCGAAGTGCGTTTTAAACTCACTTCGCTTTATTAGTTTATTTTAGGGCTTAGATAAAATTAACCAAAGGCAACGTTTGCAAATACCAAGGTCATTAATATTGGGCAAACAAAACGAATATACTGAGCAAACCAGTAATGTACGCCGGTTGTTGCTTGATGTAATTTATTACCACGCTGCCACATCCAACCTACCGTAATAAAGTAAAACAAGCCCATAAGCGGTAATTGGTATTGGGTAAATAACATAATAACTAAGCCAAATAACCAATCAAAATTTAGTATAATCGCACTTGCACACACAAGTACAACGGCGCTTACTGCCCATGTTGCTTTGGTGCGGCTAACGTTGTGATTTTCGACTAAAAACGCTACCGGAATTTCGGTGGTCGATATTGTTGACGTAACCGATGCGATAGACATTAATACAAAAAACAATAAACCAACTAATAAGCCAATTTCGCCCATGGTGCTAAATAGCTCAGGTAAAATAGCAAAAATAAGTTGTCCTTCGCCAATCAGTTTACCACCACTAAATACCTCTACACCGTTGTGCTGCGCCACATAAATAGCAGGAATAATAAGTAAGCCCGCTAAAAACGCGACACTGCTATCGAGTAAAGCAACACCGGCGGTGAGCTTTGGTAAATTAGCATCTGGCTGTAAATACGAGCCGTAAATCATCATACAGCCCACACCTAACGAGAGCGAAAAGAACGCTTGCCCCATTGCGGCAATAATTAAATTAGGGTCGAGTATTTGGCTAAAATCAGGAATTAAATACGCGGCAAAACCTTCGCTTGCGCCATCAAGTGTTGCAATGTAGGCAATTAAACCAACAAGCAGCACAAGTAACAGTGGCATTAAACGGCGCGACCAGGTTTCGATTCCCGATTTAACACCTTTTAAAATAATACTGGCCGTTAAAATAAGCATAAGCGGCGTAAATACAAAATTACGCAGCACTGAGTCACTATGTAAAAATTCGCTAGCGCCTGTGAAACCTAAAAAGGTTGTTATGGGTTCAATAGCGTACGAGAGCATCCACCCTGCGACTATTGAGTAAAAACTTAGCATAACAACCGCGCCCGCAAGACCAATATAACCTGCTGTTGCGCCTACTTTGCGGTTAGTGCTTTGCCATGCATCGCCCAATGCTTTTACAGGGTTAGCTTGTGCTTTGTGACCTAAATAAAGTTCTGTATACAGCGCAGGAAGCGCAAGTAAAAATATAACAATAAAATAAACCAGTAAAAAAGCGCCGCCGCCATGGTTGGCCGCTTGCGTAGGAAAACCCCAAATATTACCCAAACCCACTGCTGCGCCAGCAGCGGCTAAAACAAAACCAAGTCGGCTTTGAAACCCATCACGCACTTGTGCCATACATCTACAAATCTGTTATTATTTTGATTATTGTGAAT
>NZ_PJBR01000174.1:0-3239 GCF_002863625.1 Pseudoalteromonas sp. MelDa3
AAACTAATTTATTTTTAAAATACTTCTAAAGATAATTTACCTCCTGCCGTTAACTTAATCAGTACGGAGCTGAGCATACATTTGTGACAGCTCTTGGTTAAATTAAAATAGCAACATTACGAAAGTAATCAGGAGTTTTATTATGATTTCAGTAAACACAAATGTATCTTCATTAAACGCTCAACGTAACCTATCTCAATCAGGTTCTGACCTTGCAACTTCAATGGAACGTTTATCATCAGGTATGCGTATCAACAGCGCAAAAGATGATGCGGCAGGTATGCAAATTTCAAACCGTTTAACATCGCAAATAAATGGTTTGGGTGTAGCGCAGCGTAACGCTAACGATGGTATTTCTATGACGCAAACAGCTGAAGGGGCGATGAGTGAGTCAACTAATATCCTACAGCGCATGCGTGAATTAGCCCTACAATCAGCCAATGGTTCAAACTCTGACGATGATAGAGCTTCTCTACAAAAAGAAGTGTCAGCTTTACAGTCTGAGTTAACCCGTATTTCTGATACAACTTCGTTTGGTGGGCAACAGCTATTAAATGGAGATTTTGGTACTAAACAATTCCAAGTAGGTTCTAATAGTAATGAAACTATTGGTGTCACCCTAAATTCAACCGCAGCTGAAGATATAGGTTTGTCAGGCAAAGGTTTTGATCTCGATACAATTGTTGGTTTTACAGGAGCAAGTACAGCAGCAAAAGCATTCGCTTCTGATGATGCTATTACAGTAAGTGCAGGCGGTCAGACGAACTCAATTAAATTAACTACAGGAATGAGTGCTGCTGACCTAGCTGGACAAGTTAACTCTTCTGACGGTGTATTCGGCGTAGCCGCTACAACGCAGGTTGCTGTTGGTAATTTTGCAGTTGATGATGCAACAGGTGGTAATACATATAAAATAAATGTTGAAGGGATTGAACTTACAACTGGTGCAGCAACCGCTAGTGCTACTGCTGCTGTACAATCAACAGCTCTGTATGATGCAACCCAAACAACAGCAAACAAAGATGCTTTAGCGGCTAAAGGTATTGTTGCTACGCATGACACAACGAATAATTTGGTTGTCTTCACAAATAAAAGTGGCGAAAACATTGATGTAACAATGGAAGCAACAAGTGGAGCTGGAGCTAATACTGCATCTGGTAATATTCAATCTTATAATGGATCACTTGCGACTCCTGCGGTAGTTGGCACAGCTATAACTACAACAAGCGCGGCTAATGAAACTGGCAGTAAGTCAGCTATTGTTACTGGTCGTTTAGATTTTTCGGATGCGGTTTTAGATCAGGATTTGGGTGCATTAAGTATTGTGGCCTCAGGCACAAACTTGGGTAACGGAACGGATGCCGGCGTTGCTGCTCTAGAAACAACAACTAAATTAACTAAAGTTTCCGATATTGATATTTCAACTACTGGTGGGTCTCAATCAGCAATTGATGTAATTGATGCTGCACTTAAGAGTATAGATAGCGAGCGTGCCGATTTAGGTGCGGTTCAAAATCGTTTTGACCATACTATTAGTAATCTTGCAAATATATCTGAAAACGTATCAGCATCACGTAGCCGTATTCAAGATACTGACTTTGCAACTGAAACAGCACAAATGACGAAGAACCAAATATTACAACAAGCAGGTACGTCAATCTTGTCGCAAGCGAACCAGTTACCACAAGCAGCACTTAGCTTATTAGGTTAATAAGTTAAAGTAATAGCTTAATGGTTAGTTAGCTAGCTAGTACATAAAGTCAGTATTAGTTTTACAAAAAAGGAGGTGGCTTTAGCTACCTCCTTTTGTGGTTTAAGGGTTTTAATTGAGCTATTGTTTAATTAACTAATAAATAGGAATCTGTTATGAATACCATTAATTCCAATGCAGAAGTTACATTACCAACTCCGCTAGCGGGTGAAGATAAAGTAGCTAGCCAAGCAGCTAGTTCGCTAACTGAGCGCGCTGTTGACGACGTAAAGCAAACTGATACACAAAATCAACAACGATTACAGCAAAATCAATACGAAAAAAATAATCAAGAAGTAACTGCTCAGCCGTTAGAGCGTGAACAACTAGAACAAATGGCGCAACAATTGCAGGACTTTATGGGCGAAATGAACCGTAGTTTGCAATTTAAGGTTGACGAAGATTCAGGTCGCGATGTTATTAAAGTGCTCGATAAAGACAGCGGCGAAGTTATCAAGCAGTATCCTTCTGAAGAAGTATTAAGTTTGGTGTCTAAACTGTCTGAATCTGCCGGTATTTTAATTGACCAAACAGTTTAGTGAGCGGTTTGAATTACTAATAATAAGTTAGTTTATTTTTGAGTATTTAAAGAGGTAAGGTATGTCTATTACGTTTAATGGTTTAGGCTCAGGTTTAGCAGTGTCAGACATTGTTGACGCACTAGTTAATGCTGAGCAAGCCCCTGCTGAAGCTCGTTTAAATACTACAGAAGGTAATTTAACAACTGATATTTCTGCTGTTGGTGCACTCAAGTCTGCGCTTGAAAAAGTACAAACATCAATGGAAGCACTGGGTGATAGTGATAACTATCAAAAACGAACTGCATCGGGTAATGATGATTTTATATCAATTAGTTCGGATAAAGACGCTCAGCCTGGTAGTTACAATATAAAAGTAGATGCATTAGCACAAGCTCATAAATTATCTTCCCCCGCATTTGCCGCTGATGAGGCAATTGGAGCTGGCGTAATTACAATCGGTTCTGGTGCAAATAGCTTCTCTACTGTTTTATCGGCTACAAATACATTAGAAGATTTACGCGACCAGATTAACAATGGCCCTTTTACTGGCAGCGATAGTAATGATTCGGTTGTCGCCACTATAATAACTAGTGATACTGGTCAGCATTTAGTACTTACAAGTAAAGAAACTGGCGAAGATAACGCAATTACAATAACCGTACAAGACGATGACGGTAATAATACTGATACAGGTGGCCTATCTCGATTAGCTTATGATGTATCAGACGCAGACCCAGCTAATCATACAACTAACCTAACGCAAGTTAATGCTGCTCAAAATGCACAAATAACGATTGATGGCACGTTGACGGTATCAAGCAACACTAATGAATTTAGTAACGTGATTGATGGCGTGGATATAACAGCTAAAAAACCGCATGATACCGATGATGACATAAGCGACATATCAATTACCGAAAATAATAATAATATTAAAACAGGTTTAAATAACTTTATTACAAGTTATA
>NZ_PJBR01000175.1:0-3233 GCF_002863625.1 Pseudoalteromonas sp. MelDa3
CTTTTATTAAAGGTATATAGAATACTTAAATTCGCTTGGTTTTGCTTTGAAGGCACCAAAGTATGAAAAAAAATGAATTAATTAATGTAGAAGAAGTACTCGATTTAATGCTTGATGCGGTATGCGTGGTAGATAAACAAGGCACATTTGTTTTTGTAAGCGCAGCATTTGAGCAAATTTTTGGTTATACGGCCGACGAAGTTGTAGGCAAAAAAATGATTAACTATGTTTACGAAGGTGATCATTATAAAACGCATAATGCCGTAACTTCGCTGTTGTCTGGCGAAATGGTGAACCCTCGCTTTGAAAACCGTTGGATGAGAAAAGATGGTCAAGTAGTTCATATATTATGGTCTGTTCGTTGGTCAGAGCAACATCAAGTAAGAATCGCTGTCGCGCACGATATAACTGAACGTAAAGTAATGGAAGATCAACTCCATTATATGGCACGGCACGATGTGTTAACTGGCCTACCAAATCGTTCTTTATTAATGAATCGATTAGAAAAAGTAATTATTAGTGCAACCAGAGACAACACGTTTTTTTCTTTACTGTTTATAGACATAAATGGCTTTAAAGCAGTAAACGATACTCACGGACATGAAATTGGCGATAAGCTTTTATGCGCTATAGCAAAAAGGCTTTCAGCGTCAGTAAGGCATTACGACACAGTAGGGCGTTTAGGCGGAGACGAATTTTTAATTATTTTAGATAACTTAAGTTCTAGCCACGAAACCGTCAGAATAAAAAATAAAGTCCTCACTGAGTTTAAAGCCGTCTTTAAGTTAGATGACGTACTACTAAATATTTCACCCAGTATAGGAATTGCAAACTACCCCGAGCACGGCCAAACAGATCACGAACTCATAAAGTATGCTGATCAAGCTATGTACAAAAATAAACAACGAGGCTTAGATAACGTAACCTATTTACCTCAATAATTAAGCTGAACTATCATCTTAGGTTAAACAATAGTCACAGCGTCCTTAACTACAATGCCTTACTTGCTGACATATTTTTTAATATCGGTTTCCAGTGCTGCGCTAAAAAATCTATAAATGCTCTTACAGCAGTTTGTAGGTAGTTCCTTGATAAATAAACTGCACAAGTTATGTCTGGGTGATAATGAAGACAATTACCGTATCGGCAGTAATACATTTTTTACTAATGATGCAGGCGAAAGCAATATATTGGTCACTGATTATGCAAGCGCAATGGTTGATGAAGCGCAAAATGCAGCGTACGTAAATCAGCATGTTAGTATTGCCTACTAATATGGTTACTAATCAAAAGCGTTTGATTATTTAGATATAACAATACTGGCTCATAAGGCTAAAATAATTTAATCTGAGCGTATTAATTCTTATTAAATTATTTGCCTTATGAGCCTTCTTTTTTCTCTTGCGTTAGCAAGCCTTCCCGCTTTACCAGAGCCTGTTGCAAATAATGCTGTGGCTAAAGTTATTGTTAAAAATCAGCCTTACTTTTTAAGCTTTATGGGGCTGGGGCGCGATAAACAATACTCGTCAGTGCATAATAAAGTGTGGGCGCTTAAAGTTGGCGATTCACAGTGGCAAACTAAAACTGGTGTGCCTTCAAGCTTGCCATTAAAGGGGCGCTTAGCAAGCACCGCAGTCGGCTTAGGCGAGTACGCTTATGTGTTTGGCGGCTATACGGTAGCAGAGGATCATACTGAAGTTTCAAGCCCCGACGTATATAGGTACGACGTAATAAAAGATACCTACACTCATCTTGCGAGTATGCCAGTACCCGTAGACGATAGCGTAGCGCTGAGCTACAAAGCGCGTTACATTTATCTAATTAGCGGTTGGCATAACGACGGCAACGTAAACTTAGTGCAAGTATACGACACGCAAAATAATACATGGCAACAAGCCTCGCCATTTTTAGGTGAGCCTGTATTTGGCCAAGCCGCTGCTATTAGTGCTAACACCATTGTTATTTGTGATGGCGTTAAAACACAAGCTAATCCTGATTCGCGTCGCTCGTTTGCAGGTGTAGCACAGTGCTTAAAAGGCACAATAGATTCAACTAACCCACAAAAAATAGATTGGCGTACCTTGCCACATCCAACGGGCACTGCTCACTACCGAATGGCAGCCACCAGCTATAATGGCAATATTTATATGATGGCAGGCTCTAATAACCCATACAACTACAGCGCAATAGGTTACGACGGCAAACCTGCACCTGCAAGTGACCATGTTTGGCGCTTTAGTATCGAAAAAAACGAATGGCAGATTTTATCACCAGTTGAAGTAAAGAGTATGGATCATCGTGGTTTACTTGAGCACAGCGGTGTTTTATATCGAATTGGCGGTATTGATAACAGTCAGCAAGTAAGCGCTAACGTACTCGGTTACGAGGCGCCAAAGTGAATACCCTTTACATTACCGGAGCGGGAGTCAGCGCAGCCAGTGGTATTCCCACCTTTAGAGGGGAGGATGGTTATTGGACCATTGGCAGTAAAAATTATACGCCTATGGAAATGGCAACGCGCGCAATGTACCAAAATGCCCCTAAAGAGTTTCTAGCATGGTATTACCATCGCTTTGCAACTTATCGCAACCATGGCCCAAACGACGTACACCATTGGCTAAGTGACAAAAACCTAATTACTCAAAACATAGATGGGCTTGATGGCAAAGCGGGTAATAAAAACTACATTGCTATTCATGGCAGGCTTGATCAAATGACCTTATTTCATGAGCAAGGTGAGCCAGTCACGCCACTTGCCACCCCGTGGGATAGCGTAGAAGAAAGCCGCCTGCAAGAGTCTCTCTTTGAGCTATTTAATATTCAAAACCAAACGCCTGTGCTAAACCATTCATTTAAGCCCTTTGTTTTATTATTTGACGAATACTACACCGAGCTTTACAGAATAACACAAGCACAACAGCGTATGCTCAACGCCGATAAAATTGTATTTATGGGCACCTCGTTTAGCGTTAATATTACGCAAATGGCAATTGAAATAGCCCGAAATTACGACATTCCTGTTGAAGTGGTTGACCCTGAACCTGCACATATTTTGCACGCTAACGTCACATATAAAAAAATGAATGCATTAGATTACATTCAATCTAATTAATAAGTGCTATATTTTAAAGGGGTTGATAATGTTTTCTTAAATATTACAATCTCTTTATATAATATTAACGAGTCAAAAATGTTATTATTATCCTGATTATAACAATACTAAAGAGATCTGA
>NZ_PJBR01000176.1:0-3202 GCF_002863625.1 Pseudoalteromonas sp. MelDa3
CCATCTGATTTCTCAGGTTTTACAGTTGATGGTTTTAAGGATGAATTTGAAAAGTTAGTAGAAACCGATAGTAAATCAATTGTTCTTGATTTATCTAAGACAGAATTTATCGACTCTTCAGGAATAGGTGCTATTGTTTTTCTATACAAAAGAATAGAGAAGAAAAATCATAAACTTATGTTATTAAATGTTACTGGGCAACCATATAAACTAATGACTCTACTTAGAGTTGATAAAACCATTCCTTTCGTAGATTCAATTTAATAGCATAATGGAGGCTATATGAAAGCACACAATATTTTTTTTGCGGCTCTAATTTTATTATTAGGAGGGTGTGCTTCATGGCCGGATGAAGGACAAGGTGGCTGGGCTGAAAAATATCAGAACTACCCCCTAGACGATGAACAAGAAGACAGTAACTATACACAGCCCGAAGAGGTTATTCGTAGTGAATTCGAACACCTTGTTTTAAAACTAGAGCTTTTAAAATCACAAGATATTCAATCATGTATGCCTGCCCAATTGCTTAAATCTCAAATATATGAGAACCGTATTCGTCGATTAATAGCTGCACAAATGTGGGAAGATGCTGAACATGATTTATTAATCCATTATCATGATTTAAATCAACTGACTAATCACTTTAGCTTAGTTAGACAAGCTACTCATTGCGCAGAAGAAAGTACATCTGCAGAAGCCACTCTTTCTGTAAAAAAACAAGTTTCAGATCTTCTAAATAGCGATAATCAATTTGCTTTCAATGAGTTTGAGATAACTCCTAAATATGCCACCCGCTTGGCTCAGGCTGCTGATTTAGTAAAACAGGTAAGCTCAGTTACTATCTTGTTGATTGGTCACACTGACTCACTCGGCGAAGTCAATAACAATTACGAGCTGGCTTTAAAACGAGCTGATACTGTAAAACATTGGCTAGAAGTATACGGAGTCCCCAATCAGAGCCTTACAACACTCACCCAAGGGAGCCTCAAACCTTATAGCGATGAGTCAAACAGTACGACAACTCACCACTCAGATAGACGTGTGGAGGCTATAGTTCTTGATGCAAACGAGAGTATCCAGCAAAACAAAAAAGTTAAAGCCCTAATGAATTGGACTAAAGTGATAGAAAGGAAAAAGGAGTAATTTATGAAAAGTATTTTTATCTTTTTTATCTTTTTTATCTTTAGCTCACAAGCTGCTGGTTTAGTATCTGACAGCGACTTTGAGGTACAAGTTGGTAATAAACTCTTATTATATGTTCCAGGAGAAGCTGAATTTGATAAACCATTCGAAGTTGATAAAAATGGACAAATCAATATTCCAGAAATTGGTCGTTTTGATGTCGTAGGTAAAACCACAGCACAAATCACCTTAGAGCTTAAACCTATATTGGGTCAATTTTTTATTGCTATAGATGATTTCTATGTTGAGATAAGTAGCCGCGACATATTTATAAAAATATTAGGCTACGTGAATAACCCATCTCAAGTAAGTATACCTGACGATGGCAACATTCAAATGGTTATCGCTAAGGCCGACGGTTTGAAACCTGGTGCACAATTAGACCGCTTACAAATCCGAAGAAGTAATGAAGTTATAGAGTTTAACTACAAAGCTTATTTAGACACAGGCAATATTACATTATTACCTCCCCTTAAAAGCGGTGATACTGTATTTGTTCCTGTCTCGCCATTACTAGGTAATGTACAAATTGACTTTGACGCACAAACACTTAGTGCTACTGGTGATGCTAGTGATGATACTGCTATTACAATTTTAGGTGAAGTCCACAATCCAGGTAGTTTTTCGTATAAGGATAACATGTCTATATTAGACGCACTTATGCGTTCAGAAGGCGTAACACGCTATGCTGATGTAACAAAAATAAGGGTTATAGTAGATAAAAAACCTGTTATTTTTGATCTAAAAGCTTACTTAGATACACCTACTAATAGCAATATGCCTGAGCTAAAAGCAGGCTCTACTATTTATGTACCAATAATGGTCGATGATGTAAATACAACTTCACGTACAGTTTATATTATGGGAGAAGTACAAAAGCCAGGAGCATATGAGGCAGCAGATAGTACTAATTTTTTAGATATATTGGCTAACGCTGGAGGCCCAACTCGCTTTGCCGAAACTCGTCAAATAAAAATACTCACTCCGGAAGGTGAGAGCATTTTGTTTGATTTACAAAGCTATAGTGAAGGCACTACGACAGCTAAAGTACCAGATTTAAACCCAGGTGATGTTATTTTTGTACCTGAGAAAACAGATGTTAATGAGAAAAGTTGGTTAAAGATCCCAACTAAAAGAGCAATCAAAATAATAGGCGCTATTCAGTCACCTGGTAGGTACGAATGGAGTAGTGAAATGGACTTTACTGACTTACTTGCTCATGCTGGAGGCCCTACTAAAGGTGCAAATATTAATGACATCAAAATTGTACGAAATGGTGACGTGACGAAGCGTTTCGACCTTGAAAAGTACACGATTACTGATGGCCAAATACAGTTACCTCAACTTTTAGCTGGCGATACGATAATTGTAGAAGAGCTTCCTGTTGATCCCGGAAACAATAAATCACAATGGATCCGTCAAGAGTCGAGTAAATCAATTTATATTATGGGTCAGGTTGGTTCTCCTGGGCGCTACGCATTTAATGATAACATGCACTTTTTGGATATTTTATCTGCCGCTGATGGTCCTAATGAAAGTGCTGATATTAGAAACATACGCATAACTCATCGCAATGGACAAAAGGCTAAAGTAAGTAAACTGAACCTATCTATGTACTTTGAAACTGGTGATGAAACACTATTCCCTAACGTGTTACCAGGAGATACTATTTTTGTTCCAGAAAAAGATAAAAACTGGTTACGTACACCAAAGGAGCGTGTTGTTCGTATTATGGGAGCTGTTCAAAAGCCAGGGCGATATAGTTTTGATGATACCATGTCAATTTTAGACGTATTAGCTGAAGCTGGCGGCCCTTCTAGCTCAGCATTAATTGATAAAATAGTTGTTGTTAATCACTCCTGTTGTAAGGAGCAATCACGTATCTTTGATTTAGAAGAATTTATTAAATCACCTAATTCAGCTAATTTACCAGTATTACGTGCAGGTGATACATTATTTGTACCAGATAAAGGTCAAGATTTACTTAGTCAATTTAAAGATAATTTTGTAGACTTTATAA
>NZ_PJBR01000022.1:0-43256 GCF_002863625.1 Pseudoalteromonas sp. MelDa3
TTTTTAATTAAAAATTACTCAGCAATTAAAAAGTTAGTGGTTGAAACCTGATGCTCAATTACATCATCTTGTGTGCGGTCTTTTAAATTAACCCCAGTTAGTTTTAGTTTTTTAGCTTCACGTAATAAGTACAGTGCGCGTCTCGCCGCTTCTGTATAAGATAGGCCTGCAGGGCGAATATTCGATATGCAATTACGACATGCATCGTTAAGTCCTGTTTTGGGCTCCCATGTTAAATACAAGCCAAGGCTATCTGGCGAACTAAGTCCTGGGCGCTCTCCTATTAACACCATAACCACCTGCGCATTTAGCAACTCACCTATATCGTCGCCAATCGCTACTCGCCCTTGCTCAACCAAAGTAATGGGAGCAATTTTAAATTGCTTGTCTGTTGTAAGGTGCGTTAATAGCTCTGTTATAAATGGGTATGCATTTTTTTGTACCGCCAACGACGAAAGTCCATCAACCACTACAATCGCTAAATCGTATTTAGCCTGCGCAGTGTGCTTTTGTTTATTCATATAGCTGAGAAGTACTTGCCTACCATTTTCATCAAGTTTGCGGCCTAAATCGGGTCGCTGAAGGTAAGTAACCCTGTCAACGGCTTGGCTGTGTAAATGCAGGGGAGGGGCAACCTCTTTTAGATCACTAATACTGCCTAGTTGCTCAGTCATTTCGTTAATATCAAGCGGAAAACTCACCGCATCACGCGCTTGTGCATGAGATAGCTGAAAAGCCAGCATTTCTGAGGTTGGCAAACTTATACCAGCGCGACCAAGCCCAATACGGGCGTCGGTAAAACGCCGTAAATCACTCCAAGGGTTGTGCACTACATTACCGTTATTTTTATGCTCATTTACTGAGTTATCTAATGGAGTGGTCGGTTTTGAACGTGATTTCATGAGCCACCTCCAGCAATTGCACCCAGAGGTTTAGCAAAAGCGGGAGGCAAGGTATCTGAAAGTGTGATGTCGGTAGTGCTTTGCATAATTTTCATTTTGCTTAGCCATGCTTCAAACTCAGGGGCGGGTCTAGAGCCAAGAACTCGACGCACATATAATGCATCATGAAACGACGTAGTTTGGTAGTTAAGCATAATATCGTCAGAGCCAGGTATTCCCATTACAAACGAGCAACCTGCAACACCTAATAGCGTTAGCAAATTATCCATATCGTTTTGATCGGCCTCTGCATGATTGGTGTAACACACGTCGCACCCCATCGGTATGCCTAGTAACTTAGCGCAAAAGTGATCCTCAAGTCCTGCTCGGGTAATTTCTTTACCATCAAACAAATATTCAGGGCCAATAAACCCCACCACGGTATTAACCAGTAACGGATCAAACTTACGAGCAACTGCATAAGCGCGAGCTTCACACGTTTGCTGATCAAGCCCATGATGCGCATTTGCTGAAAGCGAACTGCCTTGCCCAGTTTCAAAATACATCACATTATTGCCAACAGTGCCGCGCTTTAAACTCAAAGCGGCATCTTGCGCTTCAGCTAAGGTATTTAAATTAAAACCAAAACTTGAGTTAGTAGCCTCCGTGCCGCCAATCGACTGAAATACCAAATCAACCGGTGCGCCAGCTTCTATACATTCAATAGTGTTAGTAACATGTGTAAGCACACAGCTTTGCGTCGGTATGGCGTATTTTTGAATAACATCATCCATTAATGTCATTAATTTAATGGCCTGGGCAACGTTGTCGGTTGCTGGGTTTATACCTATTACGGCATCGCCATTACCGTATAGCAGACCATCGAGCATGCATGCAGCAATACCGTTAATATCGTCAGTTGGATGATTTGGTTGTAAACGTGTAGATAAATGCCCAGGGAGGCCAATAGTGTTTCTAAAAGCACTTGTAACATGGCACTTTTTAGCAATTAATATGAGATCTTGATTGCGCATTATTTTGCTAACAGCAGCAGCCATTTCAGGCGTAATACCTTGCCTTATACTTGCAAGTACAGCGGGTGTTGCAAAGTCGCTTAAAAGCCAATTACGAAAATCACCTACGGTTAAATGTGCAATAGCCATAAAGGCATTGGCATCGTGCTCGTCAATAATTAAGCGTGTAATTTCGTCATCTTCGTAGGGAATAAGTACCTCATTTAAAAATGTTTTAAGAGGTACATCGGCCAATGTCATTTGAGCCACAGCACGTTCTTGTGCTGATTGTGCAATGACACCCGCTAAGCGATCACCCGAACGTTGCGGCGTTGCTTTAGCCATTAACTGGGCTAAGTTCTTGAATTTATAAGTGTGTGTACCTAAAGTGTAACTGTACGCTTGCCCCATGATTTACTCCACATAACTAATATGATAAACCTTGGTATAGGTTTTGCTGCATCTTTAGCTATAAATCAATTTTCAATAGTTACAAGACAGCTTATTTTGTACCAAGTAACTATCGAATTTCGGCAAAAGATTATTTATTAATCCAATTCAATTGGTTACACACGCAAAGCGGTGTTAACTTAACCATAATAAAAGTGTAACGAAAAAGAGCATCCCCTATATGGCGCAGCAAAGTAGCTACAACGCACCACTAAAGAGCAAGGTGCAAACACACGATATAGACGAGCAAGCGCATAGCCTTACTCAATGGCAGCAAAAATACGATCAAATGAGCGACGGCAGCTTTTATGGTTTTATTGAAGAAACAGATTACGCCAATATTCATGTGTTTAAAGAATACACCGAGCGAGCGCTTCGTCAGCAATGTAACATCGCCCCCAATTCTGTTTGGCTTGGCATTCCTTGTCAGTCGCAGCAAAGTAAGATTAATGGTCTAAGTGTGGCAAGTAATCAATTTATGTGCCGTACAAGTGATAATGACTTTGAGCTGATAACCCCTGAGCAATTTAATATTTATGGTTTGGTAATCGATTGGAATTCAATTGAATATATGGCGCAGCTACAAGGCGTAACATTGAAAAACCTGTCATCTGCACAATCAGCTCGCTTATCGGTGAGCAACTCATCATTACAAACGGCAAGGCAAATAATTAATAGCATGGTTGTAGGCAAGGGCTTTGGACTTAAAACCGAATCGCAACAAGATATGCTAAACATGTTGGCACTACACTTATTACAGGCAGATAATCCACAACAAAATATTGCGCCAAGTTATAAACATAGAAAAGCCGTAGTAGATAAAGTAAAAGATTACGTGGCCACAAATCCACAAAACCCAATAACCATAACCGAGCTGTGCGAGCTTGCTTTTGTAAGTAGGCGCACACTTCAGTATAGTTTTGAGAGTATTTTAGGAATTAACCCTTTGCGGTTTTTACGTTTAACACGCTTAAATAATGTAAGGCGGGAACTAAAAAAATTAAACCAAGATAAGCCAATTTCAGTAATAGCAGCCAATTGGGGATTTTGGCATGCGGGACAATTTGCTAAAGATTACACGCAACTATTTGGTGAAAACCCATCACAAACAGTTAAAAATTCAGCACAGCAGTTTAAACCACCGTGCTCTACAAACTTGTAGGTGCGAATTTACTTCGCGCTCATGTAACGTGGCTTTAATGCTTTAAAAGTGAAAGCGAGGTATAAAACCTCACCTACATCGTGCAAACAGCAAACCCGTAGGCGCGAATTTATTTCGCGCTTATGTAATTTAGCTTTAATACTTTAAAAGTAAAAGCGAGGTATAAAATCTCACCTATATTGTGCAAACACCAAACCCGTAGGCGCGAATTTACTTCGCGCTTATGTAATTTAGCTTTAATACTTTAAAAGTAAAAGCGAGGTATAAAACCTCACCTACATCGTGCAAACACCAAACCCGTAGGTGCGAATTTATTTCGCGCTAATGTAACGTGGCTTAAATGCTCTAAAAGTGAAAGCGAAGTATAAAACCTCACCTACATCAACACCGAACCCGTAGGTGCGAATTTATTTCGCGCTCATGTAACATGGCTTTAATGCTCTAAAAGTGAAAGTGAGGTATAAAACCTCACCTACATCGTGCAAACACCAAACCCGTAGGTGCGAATTTATTTCGCGCTCATGTAACTACATCGTTCAAACACCAAACCCGTAGGTGCGAATTTATTTCGCGCTTATGTAACGTGGCTTGTATGCTTTAAAAGTAAAAGCGAGGTATAAAACCTCGCTTACTATATTCAAAAGCCCTATTTGATCGGTGCTATTTAAGCCGCGATTAAATAGGACTCTTGTCCTGAATGCTTGTTGTTGCGTTTAAACGAACCTTTGCCTTTTTTAGCTTTAACCACTTGTGGTTTAAATAATTTAGAGGTGACCATCGCCGCTAGTGCATTGTGGTTTATAACGCCTCGCCCTGTATCTACCGCGCTGGTGTTTGCGGTTTTTGCTTTAGATTTTTTAGTCATATATTTCCTATCAACTAATGGTTATTTTAAGTTAAATAATAAAGAGGCTTTTATATTAGCCTATTTAAGAGATGGCGATTGTAGGCTTAATTTTCAACCGCGCAAGTATTTTTAATGCCCAACAGGTACTTTTTTATAATAAAAAAGCATAAAAAAAGCGCAGTTAATAACTGCGCTTAATATTACTTAGTTTGCTTTACTTTTTTATAAGATAATTAAAAACTAAAGCTTACTTTTGCATAGTACGTTCTGCCGTCAAAGCCGTATGGCAATGCGCGTACAGGGTATTTAAATGCACCGTTGGTGATAAAGTTAAGTACTTCGTCGTCGCCTAGCTCGTCTGGCGTTTCGTCAAATACGTTATCGGCACCCACCGAAAGCGCAAACATGTCGTTAATTTGGTAGCTCACGTTTAAGTCAACTAACACAGCAGATTCAACCGTACTTGTTGGTTTAAACGACCCTGTTGGCGAAAGCTCACCTGGTAATGAAATATGGTCGTTACCAAAGTATTTTACATCTGTTTCGCCAAAGTAGTTAAAGCGAATGGTTGATGTGTAGGCATCGCGTTCGTAGTCAAAGGTAAGCGTTGCACGTTCGCTCGGTTGTCCGTCGGTAAAAAAGCTACGTTGTAAATCATCAAAAGCAACCGCTTCAGGAATACCGTCTTCAGCATTTACGCCGTCAATTTTAGTATCGTTTAGGTTACCTGCAAAGGTTACTCCTAAATTACCGCCTTCAACTTCAGTGCGGTACGATGCAATAATATCAACACCTTGCGTAGTAGAATCAACCGAGTTTGAGAAGTAATTAGCTTGTACTGCTCCCGTTGCTTGTAGCGCTGCTACAGCGTCTGAGCTAAACGATACGTCGTCAGCCGTAAGTAAGCTGCCAAGCGTAATACGGTCTTCAATTTCTACGCGGTAAAAATCAACCGTTAGTGAAAGCTCGCTTGTTACATCGTAAACAAAACCAGCACTGTAGTTTGTTGAAGTTTCAAGCTCTAAGCTATCTACGCCTAACGCACTTGGGAAGGCTGTACCGGTGTTTGCAGTGAACGACTGCGTTAATGTGCCGTCTGAACCTAAGTTAGTTGTAAAGGCTGTATAACCACTTTGTTGAAGTGATGGCGCTCTAAAACCAGTAGATACCGCACCACGAACTGCAAAGTCATCTGAAAATTCATAACGTGTTGCTAATTTACCAATTAAATCATCCCCAGCATCTGAGAAATCTTCATAGCGTAGCGCACCACTGACGTTCCATGCGTCGGTGATCATAGTTTCTACGTCTACATAAACTGCGTAGCTGTTACGGTCGCTATCGTTAGCCGCTTCAGGGCGTAGGCCGTTATAAGCCTGAAAACCACACTGTGCAAATTGGTCTGGATCATTTACTGATGGGTACGAGGTATCCATATTTGCTAGTCCACAGGCGTATGATGCTTCATCGCCAGGCACTATTTCGTAGTTTTCTTTACGGTATTCAGCGCCTACTGTTACATATAAAGGTTCACCACGGCCAATATCTACAATACCGTTTACATCAAGGTTAACCGTTGTTTGATCAAATCTAAAACCACCTGAGTAACCGCCACTAGGGCCTGAGTTTGCTGCAATATCGGCATCGCTTGCACTTGGGTTGTTAAATAAATACTCAGCCGCGTAAGAAGCGTTTAATGTATTGCGTGATGTAAAGTCGTATTGGTTTTCACCATAAACAGCCGATACATCGTAATTCCAATCTGTGTTTATATCGCCTTTAAAACCAAGCGCGACTGAAATATCTTGTGCTTCGTTATATATGCGCGGTAAAAAACCATCGCTATATACTTGGGTTACGTTTTTAGACGCTTCGTTAAAATTACGGTAAAAACCATTACCCAGCGCCGTGCGCTCTGAGTAGCCACCAAACGAGTAAAGCTCGCCGTCGCCCATTGGTAATGCCATGTTGTAAAATAACGACGTAAATTCACTTTCTGAGTTACCTTGGCCCCAGCGTACGTCTTCACTTAACGTACCTGGTTCAACATTAAGCGAACCACCCGTATCACGCTCGGCGCGGTTAGTGCCATCGGCATCACGGTACTCAAGCGATAGGTTAATAAAGCCGCCTTCGTTGCCTAATTCAAAACCACGGTTTAAACCTGCTGAAATAGTGTCGCCGTCACCTTCACTTGTGCCGCCGTATTGTACAAAACCCGTTGTAATACCGGTTGAGTTATTAAGAGATAAGTTAATTACGCCTGCAATAGCATCAGAGCCATATTGCGCCGCTGCGCCATCGCGTAATACTTCAACGCCTTTAAGGGCCGTTAGCGGAATGGCATTCATATCGGTACCCGCAGCGCCTGCGCCAACCGTACCGTTAAGGCCAAAAATTGATTGGTTATGGCGACGTTTACCATTTACTAATACAAGGGTTTGATCTGGCTGTAAGCCACGAAGTGTGGCGGGTCTAAATAAATCAGAACCGTCAGATACTTGTGTACGCGAAAAGTTAAATGAAGGCGCTGTCGCTTGCAGGCTTTGGCCAAGCTCGGTAAAGCCACCTTTGGTTAAATCATCTGCGTCAATTAAATCAATAGGAGAAGAAGACTCAGTAGAAGTACGGTTAGATACACGCGATCCTAATACAGATATTTGCTCAATGTTTTTAGCAGCTTGCACTGGTGCTTCTTCTGCGTTAACAATGCTTGGTGCGCTAAACGCGAAAGCAACGGCTACAGCAAGTGTGTTTAAACGGTATGTTGGCATAGTGACGACCCTGTTTTTTTGTGTTCTTATAATATGTGTGTGGTTATGATGCTCATAACCTGTTGCAAACATCCTAGCAACATATGCAAACAAAAAGAAATGAAAAAAACTAAATATTTGGTCTAAGTATGCAAATAAAATTCAAGATAAGAAAAAACCACCTTTAATCGATTAAAATACATGCTGCAAGGGCATTAAACTTCAAAAAAAGATCTATTAACTTTTTATTTACATTGTGGTTTTGCTCGTTTGTTTACGCTTTTAAAGGTAATAGGCAGCGGATGGTCGTACCTGTCCCTAATGTGCTGTTAACTTCTATTTTTCCGCTATGATCGCTCACCATAGCGTATACAAGTGTCATACCCATACCGGTACCTTCTCCAACTTCTTTCGTTGTATAAAAAGGGTCAAACATATGCGCTATTGTGTCTTCACTCATTCCACAGCCATTATCTTTTACCTCAATACAGATATTTGTGTCTAGTTCAAAAATATTCACCTCAATAATGCAGCCTTTTTCTAAATCAAGCTCGCATGCTTGCCAAGCATTCATTAATAGATTTACAAAAATTTGATTAATTGATGATAAATTACACCAAATAAGTGGTAGGGGTTCAAACCGCGTTTTTATTTCGCATAATTTAAGTTTGCTACTTAATAATCTTAAAGCATTATTAGCACCCGTTGTTACATCGGTTAGTTGTTTATCTTGCGAGGAGGAGGGGTGGGCAAAGTTTAATAAGTCATGCACAATTTGTTTTATTCGTTTGAGCCCTTCAACGCTGTCGTTAACTTGTCCCTGCAAATTGTTATAAAGCCACGCATACGGATACTGTAAATTGAGTATGTCGATTTCGTGTTTAAAACGGCTTTCTTTAATTTCATTGTTTAAGTATTGCTCGTTAAGTTTTAGCAACGTGATAAGCAAAGGGGTAGAATTTTGTAAGCTTTCTATATTACTCATTGCATAGGCAAGCGGGGTATTTATTTCATGGGCTACGCCTGCACAAAGCGTTCCTAAGGTTGCCATTTTTTCGGTTTGCACAAACAGCATTTGCTGATGTTCTAAATCGGCTACTTTTTTTTGTAATTCATTATTTATGGCAACTAAAACGGTGCTTTTATCTTTGAGTAATTGTTCTGCGGCCAAGCGCAGCTTTTGTTCGTTTAAAAAAGCACGTTCAAAATTACCATCTGATCCATTCATTCCTTTCATCCATATAGATAACTTTATACTTAACGTTTAGTCGTCTACATGCAAATTTGCAACTTTAGTGTGAGCATTTATCTACTTATAGATAATAACCGCATTAGGTGACTCCTACTCTATATAAAAGGTAAGCATAAACAGGTCACGGATGTTTTTTTAAGCTATTATTTAGCCAGAAGTAATTTAAAGGCGGCGCAATGACTCAAGTAACACCAAACACACCCATGAATCAGGTTGATGTACTTTGTATTGATGATGACGAAATAGTACTACGCACGTTAACACGACTACTTGAAGTAAATGGCTTAACGGTTATTGTTTGCGATAATCCGCAAAACGCATTAACACTTTTTAAAAATCATGAATTTGGTTTAATTATTAGCGACATGCGGATGCCAGTAATGAACGGCGCCGAGTTTTTAGAAAAAGCGCGTGCGCTGGCACCCGACACTCAGCGCATTTTATTAACCGGTTACGCCGATATACAAACAACCCTAGCGGCTGTTAACCAAGGGCAAATAAATGGTTATATTCAAAAACCATGGCAAAACGACTTATTACTTCGAAGCATTAAAGATAGCCTAGAAAAATTTGCGCTAAAAAAGCAAAACAAAAAATTAGAAACACAAGTTAAGGCACAAAACCAAGAACTACTTGAGCTAAACAACACGTTAGAGCAACGAGTAGAAAAACGTACCTTACAAATTAAACAAGTTTTAAAAAAGCTAGAAGACGCCAACGAGCGCGAAAAACAAGAGCACAAATCAACCGTTGAGCTGCTATATAATTTTGTTAACGCAAACCCTTACCTTGATGGCAACAAAGCACAAAATATTGCAAATACCTGCACACAAATAGCGCTTTACTTAAACCTGTCGCAAAAAAGCATCGATCTTGCCCCAATGGCGGGTTATTTAGCACAAATAGGTTTGCTTGCTATGGATCCTGAACTTTATAAAAAACCGCTAAATCGGTTAAATGAGCAACAACGTAAGACCTTTTATACTCACCCAAGTACAGCACAATTAATGCTAATGCCAGCAATACATTTACACGATTTATCGGATGCTATTTATTATCAGTTTGAACGTTTTAACGGAAATGGAATGCCCAAAGGCCTTGCCGGAAACGACATACCGATAGGGGCTATGGTATTAGGGTTAGCGCGCGACTATTGGGATGCGTTTGAGCAGAGCAATGCAAGCGATGAAAAGCAGCGCCACGAGGACGCACTCGAAAGTGTAAAACTTTATAGTGGTTCGTTTTACCACCCTAAAATAGTTCGTGCGCTTGAAGCAAGCCATGCAAAACTACACGAACAAAAAAGTTCAGCAGGATCAGTACTAATTTGTAATGCTCATGAACTCAAAGATCAAATGATACTCGGCCATGCTCTGCACAGCCATTCGGGTATAATGCTGCTGCCTAAAGGTCATGTGTTTAGCCGCAAATCAATAGAAAAACTGCAGCAACTAGAATCTAAAAAACCAGCCCCATTTAGAATTATGGTTAAAACTGCTAAATGATTGATCTAAACGGCAGTTTTTTTCGTTACAATGTGCATAAAATACATTATTGAATTTGCTTGAAGGAGCACTCTGTGTCGCGATTTTCTGCGGTTACTGACAATCCCCATGATGGGCGTTTTAACCAAAAAACGGGAATACTGCTTACTAACCTAGGTAGCCCTGATGCACCAACAGCTGCTGCGCTTCTTATATACTTACGTGAGTTTTTATCAGATCCACGCATTGTAGAAATACCACGCCTAGTATGGATGATAATTTTACATGGCATTATTTTGCGTGTGCGCCCTAAGCGTTCAGCTAAATTATACGAAAGTATATGGACCGAAAATGGCTCACCGCTTACTCACATTACTCGCCAACAAAGCGTAAAGCTAAATACCTTATTAAAAGAGCAAGGTTATACCAATACCGAAGTCGTAATGGCTATGCGCTATGGCAATCCCTCAATAGAGGCCGGCCTTGAGGAGCTTCGTGATAAAGGCTTAACGCGTATTATTATATTGCCAATGTATCCGCAATATTCTAGCCCAACCACGGGTTCAACGTTCGATGCTGTATCAAGCGTACTGCGTAAATGGCGCTGGGTGCCAGAGCTGCATTTTATTAATGGCTATCATAAAAACACCCGTTATATTGAGTCACTTGCTAATAGTATTAGTGAGGATTTAGAAGCGAATGGTATGCCACAAAAAATTGTTTTTTCGTATCACGGTATGCCTAAACTATTTTTAGAGCGCGGCGATCCGTACCATTGCCTATGTTTACAAACCACGCGCTTAGTTGTAGAAAAACTAGGCCTTGATAAAGACAAAGTAATTAGTACTTTTCAAAGTCGATTTGGTAAAGCCGAGTGGTTAAAGCCATATACCGATGCAACCCTTGAAGCCCTGCCTGATGAGGGGATTACCGATGTAGCTATTATCAGCCCTGCTTTTAGCGCCGACTGCCTAGAAACACTTGAAGAGCTAGAAGGCGAAAATCGTGAAATATTCGAAAACGCAGGCGGCAAAAAATACCGTTATATAGCGGCACTAAACGACAGAGACGACCATATAGAAGCTGTGTTTGATGTTATAAAACCTATGTTGTAACCCAAGCTTACTAAAGCACATAGCTAAACATATTTCGCATTAAGCGGTGTTAAAATTAACACCGCTTTTTTGTTTTTAGGGCTTTTAAAATTTTGTTGTAGAGGGGCAGCCATGGCAGCATGTAAAAGCGTAGTTTTTAGGTGAGTAAGTAATCAAAAGCTGTGCTTCTCGTGTAAGAAAGTGCTCTACAAGTCATACTCAAACTTTGGTATAAACACCTGTAGACGTGCAGCTTGCTGGCGTTTAAAAGCAACGCTTTTACAGAATTGTTAAGCTACATATGTATCAAACCCTATACACAAAACAAGGAGAAGCTACGCTTCTAACGTGAGCAAGCTCTACCTCTACAAAACAACGTATTACGTCAAATTCGATGCAATGTTTACAGTAGACGCGCAGCTTTTTGGCGAGTAAAAACGTAGTTTTTTAATAGTAATTAAAATAAATAAAAACGCATTGTGGAGGGGAAGAATACCTAAGCAACAGCAATTAAACGCTATCGCTTAAAGTATAAATCAATCGCTTTAGTGAGGAGCTCGTCGAGTTGTTCTTCAAATTCTTCAATATTAATATCAAAGTGCTTTAAGTAAGCTCGAGCCTGAGCAAGTGATAAATTACGGCTGTTAACGCTATATTGTCGCTCGTCTATGGCTTTATCGTAACGAGGTAAAAATACAAATTGGCCATAAAATGGTGACTTAATATGTTTATTTGCAAAACGACAAAAATCTTCAACATGCTCAGCACCCTCAGGGCCAAGGCAACCGGGCTCAATGCGATACATTAAGCGAATTTTTTTGTCGTCATTTATTTGCATATAAAGCCTTTATCTAAAAAACAGTACGCGTACTATTTTTCCATCTTTAATTTGGTAACTCGAAATCAGTTCTGAGCGTTTATCAACTACCTTTTCGTCAGTTGAGCAGGTTTCTGATAGTTCGTGATCAATCACTATATCACCGTGCACTATGCGCTTAATTGGTGATGAGTGAATACACTTTAACTTTTTAAACATTAGCCCATAACGTTCTATTAGTTTTTCTTTACCTTTAAATAATAGCTCATTAGGGAAAATATAAAACTCAACATCTTCGGCATACACACGAAGAAACTCTTCAATGTTACGTGCGTTATATGCTTTAACTAACTGCTCTACTACCGCAAGTGATTCGCGCGATTGCTTAGCTTTTGTTTGTTGCTTAACTGTCAGCGCTTCTTTTGCTTGCGTAACTGCTTTTTCAGCTTCGGCTACAGCCACTGCTTTTTCTATTTTATTTTTAGGTTTTTCAGTAGGTTTAATCTGCTCGTTACCCAATACCTTTGAATCGTCTGGTTTAGTCGCATCAATTGTTGGCTTTTTAAGCTCAGGTGCTTTGTATTCAAGCGTATTTACTTTGTCGTCAGCTTTGACTTGAGTTACTGATTGCTCATCTTCAACTTTTGGTTTTTCAGCGTTTGCTTGAGCTTCAACTTGCTGCTCTTTTTGCTCAGGCTCGCTTTGTTCTGCGGCGTAAGTAATAAGCGCAACGGTGGTAATTAACGAGGCAAAAATAATAGATAACGGTTTCATAACTTTCCTAAAATGAACACTAAACACGTGTAATACCAATTACATTAAATAAGCGATCTATTATAGCGTCAAGAAAATAGCACAATAATAAGGCGAAAATTGTGACATATAGTTGTTCTATATGAATAATTTTTAACGCAGTTAGTGAGTTATTTAATGCGATAGAATGATCATATTTTTGATAATATTGGTATAAGGGTGCAACATAGCAAATTTTAACGTTATCGGGTAGTTAATACCACCACTGTAGCCTACCAGTACTGCTCTACAGTAATGTTACCGGGTGCTTTGCGGCGGTTACGCGTAAAGTTTTTATCGAGAAGTAGCGCGGTGGTGTCTTTTACCATTTGTGGGTTTCCGCAAATCATAAATTGTGCATTACTAGGCTCAGGGTTTAATTTTACATGTTCAAACAAGCCGTTGCTCTCAATTGCGTTAGTAATCCGGCCACTTAAGCCTTGTAATGGCTCTTCTCTACTTACAACAGGAATATAGTTGAGTTGCTCGGGGTACACTCTTAATAACTCGTTAATAAGTGCTTGATAGCTTAAATCGTTATTAAAACGTACACCATGCACTAAGTTTATGCTTTTGTATTTTTTCCACACATCGGGCTGTTGCAATATTGATAAAAAAGGCCCTATGGCAGTGCCAGTACCTAACATCCAAAGCTGATCGCTTTGTGGTATTTCATCAAGGGTAAAAAAGCCAGTTGCGCGTTGTTCTATTAATACGGTTTCGCCAGGTTGTAATGTAGCTAAACGAGGAGAAAGCAAACCGTCAATAACGTTAATAAGGTAAAATTCAAGATCGGGATTTTCAGGGGCATTCACATATGAATAAGCCCGAGCAATACGCTTGTCGCCATCCATTATAGAAAGCTTTGTAAATTGCCCTGCTTTAAACGGCTCTACATTAGCATTAACGGTTAAGCTAAAGAGCGTTTCGCTCCACCATGTTACGCTTTTTACTGTTGCTTCAACCCAATTAGACATAGTTACCTCTTGGTTTAGCCATTAAAGTTTTAAATAACTCACTCCATAAACATTAGCATTAAGTGACAAAGACTTACAGGAGAATATGACTAGATTTAAAGCAGTGATGTATGCAGTATTTACCAATAAAATAATGTGAATAATTAGCTCTGCGATGCTGTATACGTTGAGCTTGCTCACGTCAGAAGTGAAGCTTCTAATTACTTAACTCATGATCACAAAGATAAACACAATCCCAAAATGGATATTCCTCAGCTTTATTCACAAGCCCAGCGCGTAAAGGGTTAGCGATTATATAACGTGCTTGGTTAATTAAATCATCCTCTGCTTTAAGCTGGTGCTCAAAATAGTTTTGCTGCCAAATTTGCCCATTAGAACAATTAAACTTATTAATGTTCACCGTGGTAATACTTTTATATTGCCTTACAACGTCATTAAGAGGTAAATCTTTCAATTGAAACAACCAATGGAGATGATCTGGCATTAGGGTATAGCAGATTGTATTCACCTTATTTTGCATATAAACCAAACCTCTTGTGGCAATACATGCATTTTCAAAGCTCTTGAATAACGGAGTTCTTTGTTTTGTGCATATTGTTACAGAGTAAAATTTATTTTTTGAGGAGTGACGTCCTGTTAATAGCTTTTTAGAGGAATACATAAAGATTTTAATTTATTGGTTTTTATAAATATAGATAAAATGTGTTATACGACAAGTTAAATAAAACCACGGCGTTAAGTTTGGCGGTAGGCGTAGAGCTTGCTCACGCGAGAAGCGTAGCTTCTAATTACTCAATCACTCATCATAAAAACTACGTTTTTAAACGCCAGCAAGCTGCGCGTCTACAGGGGTTATGGCCTCTAAAAATTTAACTATTCACCACACATAAAAAAACGGTGCTAAATTTAGCACCGTTTTTATAAGCAATTAGAAAAAGTTTATGCTTTTTTCTCTTCACAACTTGCTAGGTATTCGTCAAACGTACCTTGGAAGTCGATTACTTTTTTATCTTTAATATCAATGATACGCGTAGCTAATGACGATACAAACTCACGGTCATGGCTTACAAAAATAAGCGTACCTTCAAAGTCTTTAAGCGCATTGTTAAGCGCTTCAATAGCTTCCATATCCATGTGGTTAGTTGGTTCGTCCATAACAAGCACGTTAACGTCTTGCATCATTAACTTACCAAATAACAGGCGGTTTTTTTCACCACCAGAACAGTTACGCGCTTTCTTGTTTGAATCGTCTGCGGTAAACAACAAACGGCCTAACATGCCACGAACCATTAAATCGTTGTGCTTAGCTGTACGCCATTGCGACATCCAATCAAACAACGTTAAATCGTTTTCAAAATCTTTAGTGCTGTCTTGCGGGCAATAACCAAAGGTCGCATTTTCAGACCATTTAATTTCGCCTTCATTACTTTTAAGCTCGTCTACTAAACAGCGTAAAAATGTAGTTTTACCCACACCATTTTCGCCAATTACAGCAAGCTTAGCGCCAGCTTCTAGTAGTAAGTCGCCACCAGTAAATAATGTTTCGCCATCAAAACCATGGCCAAGCTTATTAACTTCAAGCGCTTGGCGGTACATTTTTTTACCTTCGTCAAACGAAAGTGATGGGCTCATACGGCTTGAAGATTTAACTTCATCAAGCTTAATTTTATCCATTTTTTTAGCACGCGAACTCGCTTGCTTAGCTTTTGACGCGTTAGCACCAAAACGATTAACAAAGTCTTGTAGCTCGTCAATCTCAGCGCTCTTTTTAGCGTTTTCAGCTAAAAGTTGCTCGCGTTGTAGGCCCGCAGCATCTAAAAACTTCTCGTAGTTACCAGGGTAAATACGCAGCTCGCCGTAATCAATGTCGGCCATGTGTGTACATACCGAGTTTAAAAAGTGACGGTCATGCGAAATAATAATCATCGTACATTTACGTTTGTTAAGCTCGTTAGCAAGCCACGTAATTGTATGAATATCCAAGTTATTGGTAGGCTCATCCAGTAGCAAAATGTCAGGATTTGCAAATAACGCTTGTGCTAAAAGCACACGTAGTTTCCAACCTGGAGCAACGTTTGCCATTAACCCGTAATGAAATTCTTTATCGATACCCGCTTCAAGCAAAATTTCTTCAGCGCGGCTCTCTGCCGTGTAACCGTCCATTTCAGCAAATATGCTTTCAAGATCGGCTACTTTCATACCGTCGTCTTCGCTCATTTCTGGTAACGAGTAAATACGTTCGCGCTCTTGCTTTACTTTCCAAAGCTCCACGTCGCCCATAATTACCGCGTCTACAACGCTGTATTGCTCAAAAGCAAACTGGTCTTGGCTTAGGTTACCTAATTTCAACCCTGGAGTAATAGATACATTACCCGCACTTGGAACAAGCGCACCGCTTAAAATTTTCATGAAAGTCGACTTGCCGCAGCCGTTAGCGCCAATTAAACCGTAACGGTTACCGTTACCAAATTTAGCTGAAATGTTTTCAAACAACGGCTCTGCGCCAAACTGCATCGTAATATTTGCGGTGGAGATCAAAAAGGGTAATCCTAGATTAGTACTGACAGGAGTACGCTGCAGCAAAACGCCACAAACAAGAACCAGACAATAGGGTAAATTAGCTGGCGAATTATACAGATCAGCCACAACGAATGAAAGATAAAAGGTAGCTAATTTATAACCAAGCGAAAATAACGGCAATTCTCGTTTTTAAGCCACTATTTTTAGCGTGAGCGGTGATGCTTACTTACAGCGGGGAATATAAATAACCACTACCGCCAATAACATTAAATAAGTGTTGTAGCCAAATAACCACGTTATTGCCCATGCTTTAATGCACAGGCTGATAAATTAACTTTATAGCGGCCGCATTTTTGATAATTAGTTGATTAACCGTCGCCACGTCATCAAGAGTTAGCGACTCTTTACTTAGCATAAAATGTACGTTGTTAACGTTAATTGGTGTAATAGACTTTACCTGCGTAATTGAGGGGTGTTTTTTTACAAAGTACTGTGCAACAGCAGAGTCTTCAATAACATAGTCAATTCGTTTTTTATCTAACATGCTAAATCGATTATTTGCTTGGGCAGTAAGCACCACCTGTGTTGGATACTTAGTTTTTAACTGTTCAAGCTCGTTACCAAAAAAGCTCCCACGGTTAATACCAGCTGTAAACTTTTTACTAAAAAGCTCAGCTAAGCTTGTTACATCAGGCGTATCTTTATGTTTATAAAGCCGCATAACCTCGTCGCGGTAAGGCAAGCTAAAATGCGCATATTGAGCGCGTTGTTCTGTATAACTTGCCGCGTAGGTTATATCTACTCGGCCATTTTTAAGCTCAGCTTGAACACGTGAAAAACTCGGAAAATAAGTCCATTTAATACAAAATTTTGAATCTTTAAAAATAGCGTTTGCAGCATCCACTTCTGCGCCTAAAAATGTATCACCTTGCTTAACAAGGTAAGGCGGCCAATTAGTTTCGTTAGTGCCCATTACTAATGTTTTTGAACACGCAAGGGCATTAAAGTGAGTAAATAGCAGTGTAGTAAATGCTAAAAATAAAGTTTTCATTACACTCCTTAAATTAATTTTTAAACAACGCTTTAAGTGCTGTTTTATTTTTGTTTATATATTCATTAATTACCGCAAGCTCAGTAACCGACACCGTTTGTTTGCTAAACATTAAATAAATATCGTCTTTATTTACATGCTCAATATTGGTTACTAATTTTATATTTGAGCCTTTTTTGCCAAAATAAGCCCCCACTAACTCGTCTTCAATAGCAAAATCAATACGTTGTTTATTAAGCATTTCAAAGCGTTTACTGGTTGCACTGGTGTATTCAATCTGCTTTTTATATTTAGTTTTATATTGCTCAAACTTCTCGCCGTAATAGCTTCCAAAGTTAGCGCCAACAATAAAGCCTTGTTTAAAAATGTCTTCGAGGTTTTTAACACTATGCTGATTATTTTTGTTTTCGTATAAGCGCATAACCTCAGTTCGGTAGTTATCACTAAAGTGCACATATTTAGCGCGCTCGTCTGTATAACTTGCAGCCCATCCTAAATCAATACGGCCGTATTTAAGCTCAATAAAAGCCCGCTTAGAATTTGGCAGTAACTTAACTTCAAAACAAAAAGGGGAGTCAGCAAATATAATGTTAAGCGCATCAACCTCCAAGCCTTGCAGCTTACCGTTAATGCCCATTACATAAGGCGGCCAAAAAGCATCGTGCGATGCCACGCTAAAGGTTCTCTCACAAGCAAATACATTAAATGGAGCCGTAAACAGCAAACATAAAAATACAGTAATTAATTTATTCATTGCGCCTCATAGTTATTATTTTTGCTTATTATTACAACAGTATAAACCAGCTTTTGTATTTTAGCGGCGCGGGCTTGTTAAATTTGTAAATATTTCGTTAAAAATTCATTTTTAGGATAAAACAACTAAACTAGCGTTGTTGGTAGCTTTATCTATGGGTACACTAATAATAAATTTATACATAGCAGGGCACGTTATGTCACCAGCCAAAATACGCAGTGATGTTATAAAACTCAGTGAATTAAGCACTAAAAAACCAGATTATTACTTTATCCAAGGCTACTTAATGGGATTAGGTGTATTACCTCAACTACTTGTTCCCAGTGAGTGGCACCCAGATCTATTTGGAGAGTTTAATATTCAAAACGAGACTGAGCTAAAATACCTCGAAAGCTTAATGGCTCTGTATAACCAAAGCATGGATAAAATAATTCAAAACGAATTAAAAATGCCAGCAAAATGCAGCCTATCTAAACAAGACTACCGTGAGTCACTAAAGCCGAATATGCCCCTACCAAATTACTGTAAAGGGGTTTTACAGGCGCTTAAAAATATAAATAAACGCATGCTCAATACAGAGCAAAAACGTTCTATAAACAGCTTTACTACAGTGTTAAAAGCATTTACAAGCCCCAAAATCGCCGCAAAAGAGTTTGGTGAATTTGCCCAATACAACGCCCAAGAATATAAACGTAATTATGTTTATTTTATGGCCGACGCTATTTTTGAACTTCGATTTAGTAACGAGCGAGCAGTATTTGATGAAAACGAAGCCGAATTTAACAACCACTTTTTAGACGAAGAGCCAAATGAATTAGATGAATTTGATGAACTACTTGAACTAGTACTTGCCGATACCGAGCTAAAAGCACTTGAGCCAATGCAAATGCTTTTAGAAATAATGGAAAGTGGGCTCATAACAAAGCAGTTTATTAAAGACAACACCGGGTACTTTTGGGGTTTGCACGAAACCCGACCTTATATGATGCTTCGCGCGCATCGAGCAAAAATACACGCACTGCATGGTTATACCCAAAAAGCGCAATCAGAACTCGAAGAGTTATTAAAGCTAAACCCAAACGACAATCAAGCAAACCGCTTTTTATTAATGAACTGCCTAATTATTAATAAACAATGGGAAAAGTTAGAAGCGCTATTGACCGACTTTGATTTTCAAGAACTACACACAACAGCAAGCCGTGCGCTAAGTGCTTTTGTAATGCATGGTGATTCAAAACCCGCTAACGAATACAAAAAAATGCTCCAGCAGCAAAATAAACACTTTAGCAAAATACTCACCGGACAAGAAAAACTAAAAGAACAACAGCCGCCATACTTCAGCCCAGGCAGTAAAGAAGAAGTCGCTGTTTATCTTGATTCGTTAGGTAAGCAGGCGTGGATTTCGGTGCCAGCGAGTCTTTTTTGGCTAAGAAAAAGGTAACAAAAAACGTTTAGCGTGATTTATATCGCGCTAAACATAACGCAGATTCAATTTTGAAGTGCATAACCGCTTTTTAAGTTTTTATTCAATAGTAGAAGTCACGCTTGTTAAGCGTGCAGCATCAATGTTGCTTATGTTCGCAAAGCGCCATACTTGAAATAATAAATTTCAAACCCGTCAATAAACACATAACATTCAGAAGTCATCGTTAATAACCTGCGCTTTATTGGTTTTACGTTGCCGTGTATTATAGCCACCTACATCGGCGGCTAATTCATTAATTTCATCAAGGAGCGATCCTTGTAATTGCAGCACGACTAAAGCTTCAAATAAAATATCGCTTTTAACTGTCTCGCCTTGCTCAAGTTTTTGCACAGTAGAGCGCGACACACCAATCATTTTTGCAAAGGTGCTTTGCGTGTAATGCAAAGTGCGGTGCTGGCGTATTAAATCCCCTAATCGCTGCGCCATTTTTAAAGCTTGTTCAGATCTCATTAATGAGTGCCTACTCGGTCATTAAGGTGTTAATGATTACTTTGGCGGTATTTGGCTTGTTTGCAAATAAAAGTGATGATTTAAAAGTTATTGGTAATTTGTTTGTTGGTGTTTTAGAGCAGAGGCTTTAGTGAAGGTGATCTGGTGTCTCTTTAGCAGCAAGGGTTGGCAAGCGCCTTTGGAATCTGACAGCACACTAGAAGAACACAGATAAGGGCGTTTGTATTGCATTTTATATTTTATACTGCGTATGTATCACTCAACATCAGTGCTTAATAACAATGGCGTATTAATTTAAAAATTTCTACTTATTAAGCCTATATTTAATGCGCTTGTTCCTGTAGATTAAACAAATAATGAATGCAGTATTAACAGTGCCTTAGCTGTTAAACGATTAGCCAAGGAGCGGTGAGTCTCGTGTCAAACACCACACTTACTTATTACAACCAAAATGCCAAAGCTTTCAGCGACTCAACACTTAACGTTGATATGTCGGCGCTTTATGCTGAGTTTTTACCGCACGTTGCACAACACGGGAGTATTTTAGATGCCGGTTGTGGCAGTGCGCGCGATGCCGCATTTTTTAAAGCGCAGTGTTTCACTGTAAGTGCGTTTGATGCAAGCCCAGAGCTGGCAGAGTTGGCAAGCAGTTACTTACAACAACCTGTAGCGGTTAAAACATTCCAAGAGCTAAATTGTGTAAATCAATACGACGGTATTTGGTGCTGCGCTAGTTTATTGCACGTTCCGAAGGCTGAGTTATCGCAGGTGTTTTTAAACCTACAAAATGCGCTTAAACCCAATGGTGTTTTGTATGTATCGTTTAAATATGGCGATACAGAGCGTGTGCACAATGGTCGTGAATTTACCGATTTAAACGAAACTGCTTTAACGCATTTACTTAGCCATACGCAGTTAAAAGCTATTAAACAATGGCAAAGTGTTGACAAGCGACCAGAGCGCGAAAGCGAAGTGTGGCTAAATGCGCTTATTAAAGTAGTACACGTTTTATGATTGGATCAATGCAGCAACAACTCGACTTTATTGCTTATATTCAGCGCTTATTAGTTGAAGGTGATTTTAGTGCTACTTATAAGTTTGCACTTTTACATGCACTGGCTGATATTAGTATCAAAAAACATCACGCTGATCCACAAGCACAGTTACAAATAAAATTTGATGAATTAGTCGACAAATTTATTACTTTATATTGGCACCAAGCGTCGCCATTTGGTGCAATTGGTAATAATAGAGAGCAACTACTTTTACAAAATACCAACTCTAATAAACAAGCCAAAATTATAACTACGCTTCATGATGCAAAATTAAATAATATTAATTCAATTAGCCAATTAAAAAAGAGCGACGGTTGGAAAAATATACGCAGCTCAACATTACAAACCATTAAAGACGGCCCGCTTTGGTTATTACAAAAATTAAATGGCAAAGAAGAGTGTTTCTTGTATCCCCATATTAAAGGCCAATCATACATTACCTTAAATGAAGGTATTGCAGGCTGCTTTAGGCGTTTTTACGACCTAGTTGTTTATTTAGCAAAAAATGCATGGCTGCAAAAAATTCAAAGTATTAAGCATAACCAGGCCTTAATTGGCCCACAAAGCCAACTACATGATTTTTTATTCGGCTTTGATCGCAATGCATTGAGTAAGGCAAAGCCTGTGTTGATAGAGCTTCAGCACGGTAATTGTTTTTATTGCGAAAAACCATTGAACAGTAAAACCGAGGTTGATCACTTTATACCGTTTGCTCGCTACGCAAATGATTTAGGTCATAACTTTGTGGCAGCACATAGCACCTGTAATAACAGTAAAAGTGACTTTTTAGCTGCGCAACTTCACCGCGAACGCTGGCAAGAACAAAATTTAGTGATTAATAGCCAGCATTTAACAAGTGAACTTAGTGATTACTTTAATTGTGATTTAGATAAGTCGCTTTCGGTTAGTGATTGGGCGTATCAGGTTGCACAGGCTAACAGTGCAAAGTTATGGGTAAAGAAAGGTTATTTTGAAGAAGCGGCTAGTTTTAAATATCAGCAACCAAGTACAGGGCTGGATTTAGTAGCGGAAGAAAAGCCAAGGTATGACGTGTAATGCAGAACTTGTAGTTCGTGCCGTAGGCGGGAGTGTATCTTGGGCTTTAACTTGTAGGCGGGAGTTTGCCTCGCGCTTTGGGTTGTAGGCACAGAGCTTGCTCGCGCGAAAAGCGAAGCTTTTAAATGTTGATTAAATTTGCGGCGTTTATAAATGATGTTTTTGCGTGGGTTTAAAGGATTAAAAACCTCTATTCGAGGTTTTATCGCGTTGGCGATGGCAACCAAAGGGCGGCTGCCGCCAATCGCCCTTTGGAATCCCACGGCGCACCCGAGCATCACACTGTATCTTCAACTTACGTTAATGATGTGAACGTAATCAGCGTAGATAGGCCATCCATGGCCAAGCTACGCTTTGTACAGCATCCATGCTGTACATTACTCATCATTAACTAAGTTTCAGGTGTGATCACGGGGAATTGGAGTGTGTTGGTACATTGGTGTTTATGAATACTTGCAGGTATTTATTCATGCTTTTAGTTATATGAGACATATACAGGAAAATTATGTACGAAAATCGTTTTACTAATAGGATGCGCTGGGTTGATCGAGAACAAAGTGAGGGTATCCAATATCCGGGTATTTATATCTGTGCAATTACAGATGAAGATTTATCTAGTAAAGATTTTTCATGGATTACAAACATAGTGTATGTAGGAATGACGAACTCTGTAAAAGGCTTAAAAGGAAGGCTAAAACAGTTTGATAACACAATAAAAGGCAAAAGTGGTCATGGTGGCGCGGATCGCATGCGATACAAATATCAAAATTATAATGAGTTAGTAAACAAGTTATATGTAGCTGTAGCACCATTTACATGTAATGTTAAATCAAACAGTCCTGAAGACTTACGAACTATGGGTCAAGTAGCAAAGTTCGAATATGATTGCTTTGCACGCTTTACAGAATTATTTGGTTATCTTCCTGAGTTTAATGATTACGCCAAATCGCCTAAATATAGTTTAGCAACAGGGCATGAAGAATAGACTTTGGAGGGAAAAATATATTCAAATAGCTTTAAAGATTAGATACATGCTTCACCTTGATTGGCAACAAAGCGCTATTAGCATTGACTAAATATAATAGTTAATTGAATGGTGAAATTATTGTTTGCTTATATATTCAAACAAACAGTGTGCGCATATTTTCCATTTCACTTTGTTCAGAGATAATGAAAAACTTATTTATAGCAATATGTTAGGTGATTTATTAAAACTATATGAAATAGATAAATGAGCGTGAAGGCTGCAGAAATGTGCGATTCACGCACTACTTAATTGTGATAAAACTAATCGGGCACCGAGTATTATCGTAAAGTTTTTACTGTCAGAGAAAATAAAATAAAAGGAAGTAACATGGCTGCTAAGTCAAATTTGGTAAACCTAGATGCAATGATCAAAAGAGCCGATTTTGCACACAAACAAGATGAAAATTCATCTTTCGAAACCTTTAATAGTATTCCTGCTAGGGAGCTAGCCTCGGGTAGTCCTATAGTGGCTTTACTAAGAAAGCCTGATTTTCAAAGAGAAACAAACCATTGGACGCCAGATCAAGTTGTTTCTTTACTTGAATGCTATATCAATGGCGATCTAATTCCTTCTGTAATTTTATGGATGTCTCCTTCGTTTTTATTTGTTATTGATGGAGGGCATAGACTAAGCGTAATCCGCGCATGGATGGAAGATGATTATGGTGATGGGCAAATATCACACAAGCTATTTGGGCATGATATCTCTTCTGAACAAAAAAAAGCAGCGGAAAAAACGAGGAAACTAGTTAAAGAAAAAATCGGTGCATGGAGTTATTATCAAAGTCTTTTAAAAGACAATGATAATGACGATATAACACATGAACAAAGAAAAAAGTTAAGTACTTTGACTGCCCGTGGGTTACCGGTGCAATGGGTGAAAGGAGATACTGATAAGGCAGAGACATCATTCTTTAACATAAATATGAAAGGGACTCCCCTAGATCCTCTTGAGGAGTTGCTATTGAGGAATAGAAAAAGACCTGTCCCAATCGCTGCACGAGCAATTATTCGAGCAGGCAAGGGACATCGTTATTGGTCATCATTTGAGAAAGAGAAAACAGAAGTTATTGAAATGCAGTCTCTTAAATTGCACCGTTTATTATTTGACCCCGAGATAAAAAAGCCTATAAAGACTTTGGACTTGCCACTAAGTGGTTCAAAAGGTATTAGAACAGCAATTCAAATACTGATCGATTTTATCCTAATTGCAAACTCCAATCAGAAAGATGGTGTGCTGAAATTAGATAAATACCCTGAAGATCTATCTGGTGAGGGCACTCTTAATGTTTTGAAAAAAACGATCACGTTAGCATCAAGGATTACAGGTAATGATCGCGGTAGCCTTGGGCTTCACCCTGCAATATATTTCTATGGTCCTACAGGTCGTCACTCAAGCGCTATGTTTTTAGGTGCTATAACTCTTTTCAATGAAAAACTAATACAAAACAATAAATCTTTTTTTACTAAGTTCACAGATGTCAGAGCACAGTTAGAAGAAATACTTATTAATAATAAAGAGCTCGTCGCTACTATATTACAAAAACACATTAGTCATAAACGGGTTGATATCTTTAAAGACTTGCTAGAGAAGATTGTTGTTAAGTTATCAGAGAGAGAAGAAATAACTCAAAATGACTTAATTGTATTCTCTCAATTGGACGGTAAGTTAATTTCTGGTGATGTTCAAAATGGTAACTCTAAAATAACAGATGAACAGAAAAGTAAATTATTTATTAATGTTGCTTTAAAGAATGCTCTTACATGTCCTATTTGTAATGGTTATTTAGATGTAGATAAATCAGTATCTTATGACCACATACAAAGAGTTAGAGACGGTGGTGTGGGCAGCTCGAATAATGTACAGCTAACACACCCTTATTGTAACCAATCTATTAAGCAGTAAGTATTTATAGCAAGACGTTATCACTGTCCTTTCATGGTATATAACAGTCAACGAAGAGAATTGTTGACTGCTTTTAATTTAGTTAATTCCTAAATTAAAACTGTATAGACCCATCCTTAAATATATCAAATCCATTACCCAACAGCCAACTTCCCAGCCTCATGCCACATTTCACTCGGCATGGGGTTGGTTAACTTCCACGTTATATTCATTGGCTGGCTGCCGTTGTGGCTTTGGTATTTTACCTCGCCGTAGTTTACAAATCCCATAGTTCGGCCGTTTTCATCTTTGCCTTGTTCGCGCACAAATAACAGGATGGTTTTGCCTGTTTGCTGGTGCTGAATATAACTAAGGCCGCGTCCGTGTTCTGGGCGGGCGCTGTTTTGCGTTTGCCAATGGAACAGAGTAGGGCTGATTGCGTAGTCGTGATACAGCGTAGTGGGTGAGTAGGTTTTTTCGCACTTATTGAGCGTTACAAATAACAGCTCTAGGTTTTGGTTTTTAAATTCTAAAACGCCTTCGCGGGCGGTCGATTTTTTATCAAAAGTGTGCGCCCCAAAAGCGGCGAGTATTTGCTGGCGCGTGTAGCGGCTGTGTAATTTTATTGCATGATTAGGTAAGCACACTAAATCGCTTTCTTGCTGGTGTATGCGGTTTATTAATAGCGTAATTACTTGAGCAAGTTCGTGCTGTAGCTCTTTGTGTTTAAGTGCTTGTAAGCTTTGTTCAAGCGTTTTAAATCCCAAGCTTTTACCAGTGCCATCCCAAAAATTGTAATGCACCATAAGCGCGTACTGTTGGTTTTGCGCTGTTGGCATAAAGCTAAAGTCGTTTTTACATAAATCACGTAAAAAGCATAAGTAGCTGAGCGAGTCGCAGCCGAGTAATTGGGTGTTTATAGCACGGTAATATGCGGCGTAAATATCGGCTTGTTTTTCGGGTATTTCATCGCCTTTTAACCAGTGCCAGCCGCCGAGCTTTTTATCTTTTGGTTTGTATATATCTTCAATGGTGACTTGTGGGTTTATGCGTAAAAAGTTACTGAGCGTAAGCGCGTCATTAGTATGTTGCGAATAGCTATTTATAAGCTGCTGTAAACGGCGTTTAGAGTTTATAGCTTGCTGAATATTTTTTAATATTGTTTGTTGTGTGCGCTTTTGTAGCTCTATGCGGCAACCCAACGGTAAATGCGGGAAGTTGTTTTCAATCTCGGTTTTTATAGGCTGGTTGCTTTTACCAATAAGCGCGCGAAATTTACTGGCAAAGTCGTATTCGGGGCGTGCATTGCCTACAAAGTCGAGCACGGTACAGCACTGTTTTTGGCTGTTGTCGGGCAGGCGCAGGCCACGGCCGAGTTGCTGTAAAAAAAGCGTTAGGCTTTCAGTCGGGCGTAAAAATAACAGAGTATCGACCTCTGGAATATCGACACCTTCGTTAAAAATATCAACCACGCAAAGTATTTGTATTTCGCCTTGGCGTAGTACTTGTTGTTTGGCCGCGCGCTCATTGGTGTTTTTGCTGGTGAGTACATCGGCGTTTATACCCGCTAAGTTAAATTTTTCCGCCATAAATACAGCGTGATCTTGGCCTACACAAAACGCGAGTGCTTTAATGGTTTGAACATTGGTTACGATATCGCCAAGGCTCGATATAATTTTGTTAGCGCGGCTGTTCTCCCCTGTATAAAGGTTACTTAACTCACTTATATCGTAACGGCCACCTCGCCATTTTATTTGGCTTAGGTCGGTGTCGTCATCCAATCCAAAGTATTGAAATGGGCATAAATGGCGTTGATTTATTGCCTCTGGTAAGCGAATTTCAGCGGCTATTACCCCGCAAAAGTCATCGAGTATATTTGCGTCATCTTGTCGCTCTGGTGTAGCGGTTAAGCCAAGTAATATTGTGGGCTTAAAGTGATTTAAAATAGCGCGGTAACTTGCAGCACTAACGTGATGTACTTCGTCTATTACGATGTAGTCGTAGTAATCATGGGTTAAATTGAGTGATGCAATTTGGCTGTTCAGCGTTTGGATTGACGCAAATAATTGGTTGTAGCGCTGTGGCTTATAGTTACCTACCCACAGCTCGCCAAAGTCGTTATTTTTAAGCACGCCACGGTAAGCGCTTTGCGCTTGTTTTAGTATTTCTTCACGGTGGGCTACAAACAAAAAGTGTGCGTTTGGGTTTTTATCGTAAACAGTTTTAAAATCGAACGCCGATATGATGGTTTTACCTGTGCCGGTTGCAGCAACCACTAAATTTTTAAAACGATTATGTACGCTGCGCTCAGCACTTAGCTTTTCTAAAATAGCGAGCTGATGCGTTTTTGGTGTTATATCAAAATAAAACTGGCTGCTTGATTGCCCAACACCGCGCTGCTCGTTAAGTGAATTAATGAGCTTGTTTTTACACTCAACAGCGCCTGTAAATAGCTCGAAGTCTTTTGATTCCCAGTAGGTTTCAAACGTACTTTTGGTTTTAGCTATGATGTGCGGGATTTCTTGTGCGGTAATTTTTAAGTTCCACTCAAGGCCGCTGGTAAGCGCCGAATGCGATAAGTTAGACGAGCCAATATAGCCTGTATGAAAACCCGTATTGCGCATAAATAAGTAAGATTTAGCGTGTAGGCGCTCTTGCTGGTTATTGTAACTTAGCTTTACTTCGGTATTTGGTAGGTTTGCCAAAAACTCAACCGCTTTAGCATCCGTTGCGCCCATGTAAGAAGTAGTAATAACTTTGAGTTTATTGCCGCTTTTGGTAAAGGCTTCAAGCTCATTTTTAAATATGCGCAGCCCCGTCCATTTTATAAATGATACAAGCCAGTAAATAGTGTCGGACGATTTAATCTCGCGCTTTAGCTCGGTTTCGAGCGATATGCCCGCATTCGCACCGCTAAATAACTCACTTTGGGTAAGCCCTGTAAGTGGAAATATATCGCTTGAGTAATCTTTAAGATTCGCCGCAATAGGGTTTTGGGTATTAAACAGCGCGGTTAGAATACGCCCTTGGCTGTCGATAAGGTTTTCGTTAATTAGCTCGTCATCGCGAATGTGATCTTTAAGCCAAAGTACAAGGCTGTTAGCTAGGCTAATTTGTTCTTGTAGGCGCTCGTTTGAATTAGGGATAGCATCGATTGCATGCGTTACAAGTTTACTTAAAAAGCGTGAAAGCCATGTTGCTGCTTCGGCTGTTTCAAGCTGGCGCTCGCCCACATAAAATTGATCACGATCTAAGTTTTGCTCAATTACTTGCGTAATTAACTGCTCGTAAATACCAATTTGCTGCATTAAAACCACTCCCTGTTTGCGAGTGGTTAGTTTACTTAAATACGGTACAGCTACAAGTAATAATCGACTAAGTTACTAGTAATCAAGTACAAACGTGTAAGTTAAGTATTAGCCGAGAGAGTAATCAAATGATGATGCTAAGAAATTATCCCCTTCAACTTCACCTTAGAACACATAATTAATGAGTAATTACCTCGCATGGATGCGAGTAAAGCGATGCTTGCACATGGATGTGCTTTCATCGCGTTTACATTCATATTAATTATTTGTTTAAAGATAAGTGAAATTGAGGGGCGCCGTGTGATTCCAAAGAGAGACCGGCGCTTGTCTTTCTTTGGTTGCCATCGCCAATGCGATATTTGTAAATTATTTTAAAAGCTTCGCTTTTCGCGCGAGCAAGCTTTGCGCCTACAGGTGTTTAGGTGGGCTTTGCAGTGTGGCTTTGAATGATGCGACATGTACCTGTTTTTAAGGTATAAAGTAAACATTGTGATTATAGGAACTCATCATGGATGATTTATTAAACCAAGGTTTAAGCCTTTTATTTGTTATTGGTAGTGTTTATTCACTATTAGGTGTTTTGTTTATCAAAATATGGCTTCATCAGAAGAATGCAAAACTACCTGTAGATCGTAAAAAGCTTAAACGTGTTGCAGCGCAGACACTTAATGAACAAGTTAATGATAAAGTTTTAGATGTAATAGGCTTAGTCTTTTTGTCTGCTTTGATAGTAACCATGCCTTTTGCTTTGAAAGGAATTGCTGAAATGTTTGCCAGCGGCAAGCTCAATTACTTTTTAATTATCGTGATTGCATTGGGACTAACGTATGTGGCACGAAAGCTTTGGGTTAAATCTAACGACTTAATAAAGCTAAAACTAGGACGTGATGCAGAATTAGCAGTTGCTTCAGAGCTTATAGAATTACAGTCACACGGTTACCAGGTATTTCATGATATACAAGCAGATGGTTTTAATATTGACCATTTAGTTGTTGGGCCAAATGGAATATTTGCTATTGAAACCAAAGGCAGACATAAACGAATAAAAGACGATATAAATTACAAAGTTAAATTTGAGAATAACCATTTAGCATTTCCTTCTTGGTTTGAAAGTAAGCCGTTAGAGCAAGCTCAAAATCAAGCTAATTGGGTGAATAAATGGCTTTATGAATCTACCGGTTTTAATACTCCGGTTTTACCTGTTTTATGCTTTCCTGGTTGGTTTGTGGAACTAAAGCAGAGACCAACCTTTCCAATCGTTTCTCATAAACAAATAGTTAAAACTATCCTTTCAATGCGACAAGTTAGCTTAAATCAAGAGCAGCAGCGTGCTATTTGCTATCAACTGGTGCAGCGAGCCTTAAACGATAGTAAGGCAATTTAAAAGCTACGCTTTTCGCGCGAGCAAGCTTCGCGCTTACAGGTGTTGAGCTTGGCCTTATTTAAAAGCCAAAGCGCGATATAAAATCGCACCTACGCTTTTGTTAAGAGTGGTGTTTACATTAATGTAGGTGAGGTTTTATACCTCGCTTAAAAATACATTTTTTACCACAGGAAAGTGAATTACTGTTCAATGTAACGCTTAAAAGTAATGAGGCAATTAACTCTTCTATTCGCCTCATTGCATGAGGCAAATAAATAGCATAGACTGAAGCTAATTACCTTTAGGACTAAAGACTATGTGGATATGGCAACAGCAAAACTGGCCAAACTTTACGTGGGATGCTGCAGCGCTTGCTCCTTTACTTAGGGATCTTTCATATAATCAAGGTTTATTAGTAGGGCGTATGGGCGTGCAAAGTGCTCAACAAAAGCAGCAGGCCCTTGATACCTTACTTGCAAATATTATTCACTCCAGTGCGATTGAGGGTGAAAAGCTTAATGCATTTTCGGTTCGCTCTTCGCTTGCTAAAAAGCTCAACATTAATGAGCAACCTTACCCAACAACAGTGCAAAGCGATAATCTTGCAGAGATTATGCTTGATGCAATAAATAACACACACTCACCGCTTAATTTAGAGCGAGTGCTTAATTGGCATCGCTTATTGTTTGCAGGTGAGCAAAGCTTATTTACTAAAATTGAGGGCGGGCAATTGCGTGGTGACGAGCCAATGCAAGTGGTGTCGGGGCGCTTAGATAAACCGGTATTACATTTTACGGCGCCTCCTAAAGAGCGAGTAAATAAAGAGCTTTCGCTATTTTTTAACTGGTTTAACAAAACGCAAAACGATCCTCAAATAGACCCTTTTATTCGGGCAGCTATCGCACATTTATGGTTTGTAACAATACACCCACTTGAGGATGGTAATGGGCGTATTACACGGCTTATAACCGACCTGGCATTAGCGCAAGAACATGCTGAGTCAATTCGGTTTTACGCTATGTCGGTGGCTATTTTAGAAGACAGAAAAAACTACTATGAGGTGCTTGAAGCGACTCAACGTGGAGATCTTTGTATTACCCAATGGGTTAAATGGTTTTTACGTACGCTTAATAATGCGATACACCATACGCTTAATAATATTGAGCAAACAATTTTTAAAACCAATTACTGGGCAAGTAAAGATCAAACAAAGCTAGGTGAGCAGCAAGTAAAAGTGCTTAATAAGTTACTTGATGGCCAATTTGAACAGGGTATTAGTGCGAGTCAGTATCAAAAGGTGGCTAAGGTTAGCCGTGCCACCGCAACACGCCATTTATCGGACTTGCAAACGCTTGGATTTTTAACAAAAACCGCCGCAGGTGGGCGTAGTACACGTTACAAAATTGCCTAATGAGGCAATTACACATATTGTTTGCCTCATTGTATGAGGCGAATAGGTGTTTGAATTGTTGTAGGTGAGGCTTTATACCTCGCTTAATGTTTTTATAAAGCCAAAGCGCGATGTAAAATCGCACCTACGGTTTTGTTCAGTGCAGTGGTTTAATTATTGTAGGTGAGGTTTTATACCTCGCATGGTGTTTTTATAAGAGCAAAGCGCGATGTAAAATCACACCTACGGGTTTATTGAGTGCAGTGGTTTAATTAATGTAGGTGAGGTTTTATACCTCGCATGGTGTTTTTATAAAGCGAAAGCGCGATGTAAAATCGCACCTACGGGTTTGTTGAGTGCGGTGGTTTAATTATTGTAGGTGAGGTTTTATACCTCGCGGGTGTCTTTATAAAGCCAAAGTGCGATGTAAATTTCGGCCTACATTTTAAAAGCCTCGGTTTCCTCTTATCCCAACCGCGTTGCTTTCACTTTTATTTTACCGGCATTAGCGCCATAAAAGCGGCTTAGGTCGTTTGCGAATGGGCAAAACTCGCCTGATTTATCTATTTTAATGTCGGCGCCGTTGGCTATTTCAAAAAGGTGGTCGTCGTTTTTATTTATAGCACCAATGAGTGAAAACCACTGTGCGCGAGGGAATCGTCTAAATGGTTCGAGTACGGCCATTGGGATTTCTTTTACGCCAAGTTGTACGTTGTCGCGGTTCCAGCCTAATGGCGTGCACTTTATGCCATCGTCAAACCAATATTGATTTGGGTATGGGGTAAAGCGGTACGTAGCGCCTTGCTCTAGCATGAGGCCTGTTGCGTTGTATTGCTCAGAGGCAAATACCATTACATCTTGGCTTTGGTTAATGCTCAGCACACTCATGTTTTGATTAGCCAGTTCTATATGTTGGCTTAAACCAATAAAGCTAAGTGTGGTGTTGTCGTTATAGCTAATTTTGTAATGCAGTTTTTTAAGCGATTCTGGGCGGTAACTAGTTAGCTTATTAATACGTTCGGCTACGCTGTAGTGTACTAAGGGCTCAAGGTTGCTAGCTTCGTCATCAATTAATACATAGCACTCTCTATCTACTAATTTAAAAAACGGGTTAAACCAAAAGTAATTTTGTTGATGACTTAATGCGAGCGGATCGGGCGTTACTGTTACGTCATCTTGTGCTACTAAGTTGCTATCGGGGAGTAGGGTTTCGTAGTCTATGTCGTGGCTAGTGAGTAACGATATATTAAGCGGTTGTTCTATTAACCACTCAAGTGCATAGCGCAAGCTAATATCGGCTAGGCCATCGCGGTAGTAACCACCGCCAATGTCTGAATGCGCACCTGCAAACCATAGCTCGGTAATATTGTTTTGATGGTTCATAAGTGTGGGTTCAAAGGCGCGGCGTTTTTCGTCAAGGGCTACGCAGTGCAGCGCGTGAGTAATGTTGTTGGCAATGGTGTGGTTTTCAAAAATAACATGCTCTGCGCCACGTGTGGCTTTACTTACTTTTGACAAACCAATAGAGGCGACAGTATCAAACACACATACGTAAACATTATCAGCAATTAAAGGCTCTAGGATTTTAGCAAAACGTCTGGCAAGCGCAGCGCCTCGGCTAAAGCCCGTTAGCAGTATGGTATCGCCTAATTGATAGTGAGCTTTAAAGTCGCTTAACGCTTGATTTAAAATACTGGCTACGTCGTCACCACGAGGTGCAAGGGCTTGGTTTAAAATGCGTTTAAGGCGGCTGCCTTTAGTACCAATACCTTGATAATAAAAACTGAGTTGGTTTGAAAATGGAGTAACGGGGGAGTCTTCTAATTTACCGCCAAGCAGCAAATGCAGTTTTAGAATATTTGTAATATTAGAGTCTTCTTTAAAATGATCTGAGCTAAATTGTTCTGCGTCACGGGGCTCGTTTCCTGTGCCGTCAAAGTTAAAAATTAGCGTTTTACCCGTCATAACCCAATTCCCTTAGTTGTTTTAAATACTCTACACAGACAATGTTAAAAATTAAAGACAGTGATAACGCTCACTGTCTTTAATTTAGTATATATAGATTAGTGCAACTTCATTTTAGGGCGCACTACACGCAGCACTTTTTCGCTTATCCATAATGCAAAGGTTTTTGCGCTACCGTGTATGGCGCGTTGGTGCATACGGTATAAAGATATATACATAAAGCGGGCAATTTTACCTTCAATAAAAAAGGTATTGCTGGTTAGGTTGCCCATTAAGTTACCTACAGTGCTGTAGCTTGATAAGTTAACAAGTGAGCCATGGTCGCTGTATTTAAAGCCGCGTAGTGGTTGCTGCTTTAGCGTTGCGATTAGATTTTTTTCGACGCACTGCGCCATTTGATGCGCCGATTGTGCACGAGGTGGTACTTGCTTGCCGTCGGCTTGGGTAAATGCGCAGCAATCACCTAATACAAAAATGCTTTCGTCAACGGTGCTTTGTAAAAACTCGTTTACTTGAATTTGGTTGCTGCGCGTCAGCTCAAAAATACCTAAGTCTTTAATAAAATCAGGTGCTTTTACGCCTGCTGCCCACACCATAATATCGGCATCAATGTGTTCTTCGTCTTTGGTGATAAAGCCTTGTGCGGTGCCTTCTTTTACTTGTGTTTGCTCGCGCACGTTTACGCCAAGTTTTAATAGCTCACGTTTAGCACTTACGGCAATACGCTCAGGTAATGCAGGTAAAATACGTGGTCCGGCTTCTATTAAATGAATATGCAAACGCTTAGACGACATATTTGTTAAACCATAAAGCTTTAATAGCTCAGACACATGGTAAAGCTCAGCCGAGAGCTCAACACCGGTAGCACCGCCGCCAACAATGGCAATATTAAGTGATTGTTGTTGGTTGTCGTCTTGATGAAGGCGCGTAAAGCTATCTAGTAATGAGTGCTGAAAGCGCTCTGCTTGTTGGCTTGAATCTAAAAAGTAGCAATGCTCTTTTATACCTGGGGTATTAAAGTCGTTACTTACGCTGCCAATGGCAATAACAAGGTGATCGTAACGAACTGTACGGCCAGGTAAAATAGTGTGGCCTAACTCGTCGTTTAATGGGGAGAGGGTAATTGTTTTATTGCTTTGGTCTATATTGCAAAAGGTGCCAAGTTGAAAACGATAATGATGTTTTGCGGCATGGGCTGAATACACAACGCCATCTAAATCAGGGTCAATAGAGCCTGTCGCTACTTCGTGCAGTAACGGCTTCCATATGTGGGTACGGTTTTTGTCTATTAACAGTATATCTGCTTGTTTTTTTTTCCCTAGCTTATGCCCCAGTTGGGTTGCAAGTTCTAATCCGCCAGCACCACCGCCAATAACGACGATTTTAGGTATTGTAATACTCATAACGTTGCCCTTAAAAATAATATACCCAAGTGATCTGTATTTTTTATTAGTTTTTTAAGGTGACTTGGGTATCAATAAATTATTTTGGCAACAAGCAGTTACTACTCATTTTATGGGTGCCTAGTTTGCGCCTAAATAAAACCGATGTCAGCAATAAATAATGTTATTTGTTGTATACTTATACCCAAACCGTCTCAATATGCAGAATTCAGCGTTTCACAGGGGCTTAATATCAAGGCGTTACTTTGCAAGAATGGCAGCCCCCTTTTAAGAAGTAACAACGATGAGAGTAAGTGCCTGTGAAACGCCCAATGGGTTGGTTTAAAAGCGATTTATACTGCGTTATTGATTTTAACAATAGAACCACTATTACTTGCAATCAATGCCTTGCTTAAATTGCTTTTAACTCCAACTGAAACTCTCATCTTGAGATGGTTTGGGTATACATGCAAATATTTCATACACACCGAGTTGCAAATATTTTATCTACACCGCATTTTTATAAGCATGACTATTGTTTAGCCATCAAAAGGACATTTATGACCACGCCACTAATTCAATCACTTGAGCAGCACTTTGGTTTTAGCCAATTTAGAACAGGGCAACAACAAACTATAGATCAGCTTTTAAATGGTCAATCGTCGTTGGCTATATTTCCGACCGGCTCGGGTAAATCGTTGTGCTATCAATTAACTGCGTTGCATTTACCAAATTTAACCTTAGTGGTTTCGCCTTTACTTGCGTTGATGAAAGATCAAATTAGCTTTTTAAATAGCAAAGGTATTTATGCTGCCAGCCTTGATTCGAGCCAAGATCAAATGCAAAGCAGCACCGTAATGAATGATGTGCGAAATGGTAAAATTAAAGTATTAATGGTGTCGGTTGAGCGCTTTAAAAACGAGCGTTTTAGAGAGTTTATAAGCCAAGTGGCGCTTTCGATGTTAGTGGTAGACGAAGCGCACTGTATATCAGAATGGGGCCATAACTTTAGACCCGACTACCTTAAATTGCCGCGTTACCGCGAAGAGCTTAATATTCCTTTAGTGTTGTTACTTACTGCAACGGCGACTAAAAAAGTAAAACGCGATATGGCAGAGCGCTTTGCTATTGCGCCTGAGTGCATTGTGCAAACGGGCTTTTACCGCGCTAATTTAGATTTAAGTGTGTTGAGCGTTAAAACCGCCGATAAAAACACCGAGCTTACCAACATAGTGCGTGCGCAAAGTGGCCCAGGTATTGTGTATGTAACGCTACAGCAAAGCGCTGAGCAAGTTGCTAATGCGCTAAGTGCGCAAGGTGTGCATGCAGTTGCTTATCATGCAGGGCTTGAAGATACGCTACGCTGGCAAATTCAAGATGACTTTATGGGCGGTAAAATTAACGTTGTTGTGGCAACTATAGCCTTTGGTATGGGCGTTGATAAATCTGATATTCGCTTTGTTATACATTACGACTTACCAAAATCGATAGAAAACTACAGCCAAGAAATTGGCCGAGCAGGGCGCGATGGCAATCCATCAAATTGTTACACGCTTGCTAACCTAGACGGCCTAAATACGGTTGAAAACTTTGTATATGGCGACACCCCTGAGCTTAGCGGTATTGAATACGTAATTAACGATATTCGCCAAAGCCACCAGCAATGGGAAATGCAAGAATATAGCTTATCGAGCGAAAGTAATATTAGGCAACTGGCACTTAAAACCTTACTTGTACAGCTTGAAATGCAAGGCGCTATAACGCCGCAATATGCTTACTACGCCGATTTTAAATATAAATTTTTGGTTGATAAAAACGAGCTACTTGGTCATTTTGATGAGCAACGCCAAGCATTTTTAACACAAATATTTAGCCATACCGATTTTAAAAAAATATGGGGCACGCTAAATTTTGACTCCCTTACACAAGCTGCGCAGGTTGATCGAAAACGCGTAGTGGCTGCTCTTGATTACCTAGCCGAAAAAAATCTAATAACGCTCGAAACCAAACGTATTACCCAAGTATACAAAGTGCATGAAAAGGTTATAAATAACCCAGAACTTGCCCAGCAACTTCATGATTACTTTACCGACAAAGAACAGGCCGAAATTAAACGTATTGCTGCACTGGTACGCTTTTTTGAGCTACAAAGTTGTTTAAGCTATAACTTAGCGCGCTATTTTGACGATCAAAATGCACCTGAGCAATGTGGGCATTGTAGTGTGTGTAGAGGGCATGCGGTTAAGCTTGAATATTCTATAGAGCCTGCATATATTGACGAGCAACTTATTTATCAAAAGGTAGATGAGTTTTTAGCGCATATGGCAGGCAAGGGTAATCATAATGTGGGTATTGAAACCCAATGCCGCTTTTTAGCAGGGATGAGTGTGCCGTTATTTGCGCGTAATAAAGTGCGCCAGCTGAGTGGTTTTGCGCTGTGCGAGCAAATGCGTTACAGCGATATTAAAGCAAAACTACTAGCGCGTTAAATTAGTTACTGTATCCTAGTGGCTTATTCAAAAAAGTAAGCCACTATGCCTCATATTGTTATTCCCGTTGAAAATATTTCTACTACCCCAGAGCCCGTTACGTGTGCTAACTGCCAAGCCTGTTGTTGCCAATTAGAAGTGCGCATAGTAACCGACACCGGCGTGCCTTTTAACTACATTGAATACGATAAATGGGGCAGCGAAGTAATGAAACGCGCTGACGACGGTTGGTGCCAAGCACTCGACCGCAATACGCTTATGTGCTCTATTTACGAAAACCGCCCATTAGTTTGCCGCGAGTTTGAAATGGCGTCGGGTGAGTGTATTACCGAGCGCGATTTAGCGGGTATATAGTCCGCTATTATTAAAGTACATAAACAACAAAGGGGCTTAAAAGCCCCTTTGTTTATTGCTTACTATAAAAATTAAACTTTAAAGTAGCTAATATACTTTTTAAGTGTATTTGAAAGGTCAGCTAATGCAACGGCTTCTTGTGCGTTACTGTTAAGCGACATGCTGGTTTCTTTGGACATACTGGCAATTTCTTCAACGCCGGTACTAATTTGCGCCACGGTGGCTACTTGGTTTGATGTTGATTCAACAATTTCAAGCACGTTACTTAATGAATCGTTAGCTTGTTGCTGTATTTGATGCAGTAACTCGTTTGCTTCGTGAGTAAGCGTTAGGCCATTTTCTACTTGTGGTACTGTGGTTTCCATAGCTGTTACCGACGCTTGCGTGTTTTCTTGTACTTGCAAAATCATCTTCTCAATGTCGCCTGTTGCATCACCAGTACGCTGGGCAAGTTGTCTTACCTCGTCAGCAACAACAGCAAACCCTCGGCCTGTTTCGCCTGCTCTTGCAGCTTCTATTGCTGCATTTAGTGCAAGCAAGTTTGTTTGATCAGAAATACTGCGGATCACACTTAAAATATCGCCAATGTGTTTTACATGTTCTTGCAGCACGTTTACTTGGGTAACTGTGGCTTTTACGGTTACTGAAATTTGCTCAATTTCGGCCGCTACTTTTTGCACTGCAATACTACCTTGCTGCGATAATTGCGCGGTTATTTTTGAGTTATCTTCTGTTTGCCTAACTGAGTCGGCTACAGCATGGATACTACGGCTCATTTCTTCTAGGCTGCTTACTGCCGAGTTTGTATAAGTTACTTGTGCGTCAGCGGCACTAAGTGCTTGCTGCGAGCCAGACGCTACGCTTGCAGAGTGAGTAGAAAGCTCTTCAGATGAGTTAATAATGCTATCTACAATGGTTTTTAATTTAGATTGCATAACCCCTACAGAAGCCATCATGCTATTTGGGCAACACGACTGTACATCACCTCTTAAGTCGCCTTGCGCAATAAGGGCAATTACTTCAGCAGCTTCTTGTGGTTCGCCACCTACTGAATTTCTGATCAGTTGGCTAATAACATACGCAACGCTTATGCCTATTAAAAAGGCAAGTGCGGTGAGCGAAATCATCCAAATTTTAAACGAGCTGGCAATATCGAGAGTATCGATAGTGGTGGTTTGATTTGCTTGCTCTTGCAGGTTTATAAATTGGTTTATAACATTTAGCCACTGGGTAAACGCAGGGCGCGCATCGGTTAATAAAATGCGCTCAGCTTCGTTTAGGTTTCCTGCATTTTTAGCGTTTATTACACCTTGAATGAAAGGTTGAGTGCGCTGCTCTATTTGATTTATTTTATTAATTAGAGCGCGCTCTTCATTATTCATATTACCCATTAGCTCGGCCATAGATCGGCTTGATGTTTGGTAAAATGCGTTTAGCTCTTTTATGCTCTTTAACACGGTGCTTAAACTGCTTTGATCGGTAATTAGCACTACATCGCGCACGGCTATTGCTCTGTCGTGTACGCTGCCTCTAAAGTTAATTGCGTAACGTTGCTTTACCGAATTTACGTCGGTCATGTGGGTAATGTTATTATTAATGAGGCTAACGCGCGAAATGCCAATAATGGTTAAAATAAGCATCATTGATAAAATTACGCCAAAGCCGGTCGTTAAACGCATGTTTATGGTCATGGTTGATCCCAAGTGTGAGTCAATACGCGCAAGAGCAGCTTGTATTATTAGTGATTATTCTAAAACAATAGCAGCATTATGCCTTATTAATTAAAGTTTTATTAGCAATAAGGGATTGTTTGTTAATTTAGTTTACAAGCGTAACTTTAATGAGGAGTGTTTTTCAGGCATTAAAAAAGGGGCTAAATGCCCCTTAGTGTTATATAAAAATATTATATAAAAGTTTAGTCGTACTTTGCTTCTAGCTCATTAGCTGTATGAAACTTCTCATGGCTTTGTAATTGCTCGTCGTATTTAACGAGGTTTTTAAAGTGCGCTAGTTGACCTGAGTTTTTAACTATTTCAACAATAAACGACATCATAAAGTCAGCGCCCGTTAGGGTATCGCCCACTAAATAACGTTTACCTTCAAGGCGGTCGTTAAAGTAGCTAATTACTTTAGCTGTTTCAGCGTCAGCATAGCCTTCTAAAAACTGCGTTTTAGCGCCGTCTTTTAGTACAAACATTTTAAGTAAAAGCGGTAAAATTGCTGAGCTTTCTGCAAAGTGCAGCCATTGCTGATAGTCAACATATTCAGCGGTATCTACTTTTGGTGCAAATTTACCGTTGCCGTATTTAGTAATAAGGTAATCGGTAATAGCGCCTGATTCAGCAATAATTAAACCGCCATCTTCAATTACCGGTGACTTACCAAGTTGATGAATATGCTTTAGTTCGTCAGGAGCTAGGAAGGTGTCTTTATTACGCTGATAAGCCACAATTTCGTAGTCAACATTTAGCTCTTCTAAAAGCCAAATTACGCGTTTAGAACGTGATTTATTTAAATGGTGTAGTTTGATCATGTCAGTCCTTTTTTGGCTTGTAAGGACTTGGCCTTACAAGCCGTTTAAAATTAAAGTGGGTTATTAATTTTAACCACAGTTTTACCAAAGTTTTTACCGCATATCATGTCGTTGAACGCGCCTACTGTATTTTCGATGCCTTCTACCATGTGCTCACGGTATTGAATTTTTCCGTCTTGCAGCCATTTTTGCATGTCTTGTGCAAACTCGTCGTAACGGTCGCCGTAATCATCAAAAATGATAAAGCCTTGCATTTTAATACGCTTAGTAAGCAATTGACCCATTAGCATACCTAAACGGTCTGGGCCTTCTGGCAAGCTAGTAGCGTTATATTGCGATACTAAACCACACAATGGTACGCGTGCTGCGGTATTTAATAGTGGTAATACGGCGTCGAATACTTTACCGCCCACATTTTCGTAGTAAACATCAATGCCTTTATTACAGGCTTTTTCTAACTGCTCTGCAAAGTCATCAGCTTTGTGATCAATACAGGCATCAAACCCTAGTTTTTCAACGGCGTGTGCACATTTTTCGCTACCACCAGCAACACCCACTACTTTACAGCCTTTAATTTTAGCTATTTGACCAACCGTTGCACCTACTGGGCCTGTTGCTGCTGCAACAACTACGGTTTCGCCTTCTTTAGGCTGGCCAATATCAAGTAAACCCATGTAAGCAGTAAAGCCAGGCATACCCATAATACCTAATGCGTATGAAGGGTTTGCAGGCTCTTTACCTAATTGCATTAAGCCTTCGCCGTCGGTAATGGCGTAGTCTTGCCAACCTGTGTAGGCAAGTACCCACTCGCCTTCGTTAAACTTATCGTTTTTAGACTCTTCTACTTGGCACACGGTTGCGCCAACCATTACATCGCCAATATTAACTGGGTCAGCGTACGACTTAGCATCACTCATACGGCCTCGCATATACGGGTCTAATGATAGGTAAATAGTACGTAGTAAAACTTCGCCGTCTTTTAGAGCAGGAAGCTCTACCGTTTTTAATTTAAAGTTTTCATCTGTTGGAGCGCCATTAGGGCGTGATTCAAGAGTAAGTTGGCGACTAGTCGTAGACATAAAAGATCTCCTATTAATATAAATAAACTACTTACCGAATGTTTACGCTTTAAAAATCGTGTTCAGCTAAACAATAATGCGCGGCTAAGCAGTATGAATATGTACAATGCGTACCTTAATAAAGGAGTTTTGGGCGGGTGGTTGATAATTCAACCTTTGCGCAAATTTAATTAGAGTAATTAGTCTGCTTTGAGCTTACTAAATATATGATTGTTGTAAAATACCCCGTTTTTATAAATGGCCTGTTTAAGCACAGCCTCTTGCTCAAAGCCACTTTTAATAAGTGCTTTCATAGAGCCGGTATTACCAGCAAACACAGCGCCAAAAATTCTGTTTATGTTGGATTGCGCAAACGCTTCATTGCATATAAGTTCAATAGCGCGAGTAATAATGCCTTGCCCCCAATAGGCTTTATTTAGCCAATAACCAATTTCGCCACTGTGGCTGTATTCAAATTCGCCGGGAGTTATGCCAATACAGCCGGCAAATTGCCCATTAACCTCAATGGCCTTAGCCGTTGCGTCAATTACGCCGTTTTTTGAGCCTTGGCTTATCCACCAGTTTGCATCGGCTTGCGTATACGGAAACGGAATTTTTGACGATAAATAACGCGTTACCTGTTCATCATTTAAGGTGTTAATAATAAAAGGCGCGTCTTGGGCTTTAAACTCTCTGAGGGTGATCATATTTTTTCATAAATTTTTAGTATGCACACTAACTTAACAATCATTTAAGAGTTAAACAATCAGAACCTAAATTAAACGGTTTACGGCTATTACTTTGTTTTAAAGTCCTCTAATATAAGCAAAATATTACACCTATTTTAGATGCCATTATGCACCCTCACATTAAAGCGCTTTATAACAGCGCCCAAAAACCAAGCCGTTTAATTATTGGTTTAATGAGCGGTACCTCGTTGGACGGGCTTGATGTTGCACTGTGTAAAGTAACGGGCGCGGGCTTAAATACACACATTGAGGTTTTAAATTTTTCCACCGTTGACTACAATGACGATTATAAAACTAAAATAAAGCAGGTATTTGCCAAACGAGAGTGCGATTTAGAGCTTGTAACTTTATTACACCCATGGGTAGGTAAACTCCATGGTGATATGGTTAATCAGTGCTTACATACTTGGCAGATAAATCCGGCAAGTATTGATGTAATAGCCAGCCACGGGCAAACAATTTACCACTGCCCACAGTCGCAACATAACCACAAAAGCTTTACTAATGGCACCTTACAAATTGGCGATAGCGACCAAATAGCTGTTACTACCGGCATTACAACCATTGGTGACTTTAGGCAAAAACACATAGCCGCAGGAGGCGAGGGTGCACCACTTGCTGTGTATGGCGATTATTTGTATTTTTCGAGCGCTGTTGAGAGTCGGGTTTTGCTAAACATGGGCGGCATAGCTAACTTAACGTTTTTACTAAAAAATGGCGATGCAAACGGTGTGTTTAGTAGCGATATTGGCCCTGGTAATACCATTATGGATGCCTACGTACAGCAACATTTTATAGGGCTACATTATGACGATGGCGCAAAAATAGCAAAAGCAGGCAAGGTAAATACGCCATTATTGAATGCTTTATGTAATAACGCATTTTTTAAACTCCCAATGCCTAAAACCACAGGGCCGGAGGTATTTAACTTAGCGTATTTAAACGCCGCACAGCAGCTTACAAATACACAACACTTAAGCCATGAAGATGTGATGGCCACCTTAAATACCTTTACTGCAACCGTTATAGCAAATGCATTAAACGAGTGTGCAGAGCGCGCACAAAATTGTGTGGTGTATGCAAGTGGTGGCGGTATTCATAACCCGTTACTAATGGCGCAACTTACAGCGCTTTGTCCACGTATTAAGGCTTTTAAAAACACCGACGATTTAGGTATAAATCCCGATGCCAAAGAGGCCGTGTTATTTGCTATTTTAGCAAACGAATGCCTAGCAGGAGAGCAGCAACACCTAAGTAATACTGCACAAGGTATTGCGGGAGTTACTATGGGTAAAGTAAGTTTTGCTGATTAATAACTTATAAGACGCGTCGCGTAATTTAAGTGCAGCCAGCACTAAAACAGCGATAAAAACGTAGAACCCATACTCGCAAAGTAGCTACGAACGCCCTGTGACTTGGTATGTTCAGTTTTTATTTGCTCAGGAATATAGCCTTGCTCAAATGCTTTAATGTATACATCGAGTTGTTGGCTTTCTTTTAAAGTCGTGTTTTTTCCATGCAGCATCATTTGCACTACAAAACACTGGCTTTGTGTAATGTCACTTAAAGTTAGATTTACAGTACCAGATTCAAGGTCTGCATTGCTCAGCGTTTTTTCAGTAAAATACTGCGCCCCACGTGCACTGGGCTGCGTTGCACTTAGTGAAATAACATCGCTCTCATTTGCGCCATCAGGCAACACACACTGCAGCGTAATGTTATGCGCAGCATTGGCTTTTAGCGATAGCTTTTCATATTCCATAGCGTGGCTCATCGCCGCAGACATAGAATCATCAAATGATTGCAGTGCAAATGTTAGTTGCACTAAGGGTGTACTCATCTTACTTAGTCTTCTTGAGT
>NZ_PJBR01000177.1:0-3011 GCF_002863625.1 Pseudoalteromonas sp. MelDa3
CATAAAACGCGTTTGGCGTTGTATGGTTAAGCCTCACGGGTAATTAGTACAAGTTAGCTTAATGGCTCACACCACTTCCACATCTTGCCTATCAACGTTGTAGTCTTCAACGGCCCTTCAGAGACTTTAAAAGTCTAGTGAGAACTCATCTCGAGGCCTGCTTCGCGCTTAGATGCTTTCAGCGCTTATCAGTTCCGAACGTAGCTACCGGGCAATGCCATTGGCATGACAACCCGAACACCAGCGGTTCGTTCACTCCGGTCCTCTCGTACTAGGAGCAACCCCTCTCAATTCTCAAACGCCCACGGCAGATAGGGACCGAACTGTCTCACGACGTTCTAAACCCAGCTCGCGTACCACTTTAAATGGCGAACAGCCATACCCTTGGGACCGACTTCAGCCCCAGGATGTGATGAGCCGACATCGAGGTGCCAAACACCGCCGTCGATATGAACTCTTGGGCGGTATCAGCCTGTTATCCCCGGAGTACCTTTTATCCGTTGAGCGATGGCCCTTCCATTCAGAACCACCGGATCACTATGACCTACTTTCGTACCTGCTCGACGTGTCTGTCTCGCAGTTAAGCTGGCTTCTACCATTACACTAACCGTACGATGTCCGACCGTACTTAGCCAACCTTCGTGCTCCTCCGTTACTCTTTAGGAGGAGACCGCCCCAGTCAAACTACCCACCAGGCACTGTCCGTAACCCCGATTCAGGGGCCAACGTTAGAACATCAAAACTACAAGGGTGGTATTTCAAGGTTGACTCCACAACAACTAGCGTCGCTGCTTCAAAGTCTCCCACCTATCCTACACATGTAGGTTCAATGTTCAGTGCCAAGCTGTAGTAAAGGTTCACGGGGTCTTTCCGTCTAGCCGCGGGTACACAGCATCTTCACTGCGATTTCAATTTCACTGAGTCTCGGGTGGAGACAGCGTGGCCATGGTTACACCATTCGTGCAGGTCGGAACTTACCCGACAAGGAATTTCGCTACCTTAGGACCGTTATAGTTACGGCCGCCGTTTACCGGGGCTTCGATCAAGAGCTTCTCCCTAAGGATAACCCCATCAATTAACCTTCCGGCACCGGGCAGGTGTCACACCGTATACGTCATCTTGCGATTTTGCACAGTGCTGTGTTTTTAATAAACAGTCCCAGCCACCTGGTCACTGCGGCTCCCGTCCGCTTAGAGAGCAAGTCTCATCACAGATAGGAGCGTACCTTCTCCCGAAGTTACGGTACGATTTTGCCTAGTTCCTTCACCCGAGTTCTCTCAAGCGCCTTAGTATTCTCTACCTGACCACCTGTGTCGGTTTGGGGTACGATTCCATATAATCTGAAGCTTAGAGGCTTTTCCTGGAAGTATGGCATCAGCAACTTCATCACCGTAGTGACTCGTCTCGTGTCTCAGGTTTAGTGTTTGTCCGGATTTACCTAAACAAACGCCCTACTCACTTTCACATAGACTACCAACGCTATGCTTGCTTAGCCTGCTCCGTCCCCCCATCGCAATTATATCGAGTACAGAAATATTAATCTGTTTCCCATCGACTACGCCTTTCGGCCTCGCCTTAGGGGTCGACTTACCCTACCCTGATTAACATGGGATAGGAACCCTTGGTCTTCCGGCGTGGGAGTTTTTCACTCCCATTATCGTTACTCATGTCAGCATTCGCACTTCTGATACCTCCAGCAACCCTCCCGGGTCACCTTCAACGGCTTACAGAACGCTCCCCTACCACTCAGAATAAATTCTGAATCCGCAGCTTCGGTGCATAGTTTAGCCCCGTTACATCTTCCGCGCAGACCGACTCGACCAGTGAGCTATTACGCTTTCTTTAAAGGATGGCTGCTTCTAAGCCAACCTCCTGGCTGTCTGGGCCTTTCCACATCGTTTCCCACTTAACTATGACTTTGGGACCTTAGCTGGCGGTCTGGGTTGTTTCCCTCTTCACGACGGACGTTAGCACCCGCCGTGTGTCTCCCGGATATTACTTTACGGTATTCGGAGTTTGCAAAGGGTTGGTAAGTCGGGATGACCCCCTAGCCTTAACAGTGCTCTACCCCCGTAAGTATTCGTCCGAGGCTCTACCTAAATAGATTTCGGGGAGAACCAGCTATCTCCCGGTTTGATTAGCCTTTCACTCCTAGCCACAGGTCATCCCCTAACTTTTCAACGTTAGTGGGTTCGGTCCTCCAGTTGATGTTACTCAACCTTCAACCTGCCCATGGCTAGATCACCGGGTTTCGGGTCTATACCTTGCAACTATTCGCCCAGTTAAGACTCGGTTTCCCTACGGCTACCCTATTCGGTTAACCTCGCTACAAAATATAAGTCGCTGACCCATTATACAAAAGGTACGCAGTCACCCAACAAGTGGGCTCCTACTGCTTGTACGTACACGGTTTCAGGTTCTATTTCACTCCCCTCACAGGGGTTCTTTTCGCCTTTCCCTCACGGTACTGGTTCACTATCGGTCAGTTGGGAGTATTTAGCCTTAGATGATGGTCCACCTATATTCAGTCAAAGTTTCACGTGCTCCGACCTACTCGATTTCACTTAAAATGTCTTTTCATGTACGGGACTATCACCCTGTATCGTGGCGCTTTCCAGCAGCCTTCCATTAACACATAATAAGCTTAAGGGCTGTTCCGATTTCGCTCGCCGCTACTTTCGGAATCTCGGTTGATTTCTTTTCCTACGGGTACTTAGATGTTTCAGTTCTCCGCGTTCGCCTCGTTAACCTATGTATTCAGTTAACGATACCTGCAAGCAGGTGGGTTTCCCCATTCGGAAATCTTAGTCTCAAGCGCTTTTTACTAGCTTGACTAAGCTTATCGCAAGTTAATACGTCCTTCATCGCCTCCAACTGCCAAGGCATCCACCGTGTACGCTTAGTCACTTAACCATACAACCCAAACGGGTCTTTGTTTTGTGACAGTTTAACTTCGCCAGAAGTCAATATTGAATACTAAAGTAGATACCAATCAATCAACTCCTAAGAGT
>NZ_PJBR01000178.1:0-2958 GCF_002863625.1 Pseudoalteromonas sp. MelDa3
ATTTTTTGTATAGAAGGTAATTATAAAAATAAAATTTATAAATCGCCAAATTTTGCATTGGTCAATAAGGCTAAATCAGTTGGCGAGAGTGCTATTTCTAAGCCTCTTTTTCCGGCGCTCACATAAATAGTGTCAAAGAGAGAAGCACTGCTATGAATAAACGTAGCTAGACGCTTTTTTTGTCCAAGCGGACTCACCCCTCCTAAAATATAACCGGTACTAACTTGTACTTTTTGTGGGGCAGCCATAATTACTTTTTTAGCCCCACATAATTTAGCTAACTGTTTTAAATTAACTTGTTGAGATACAGGCGTTACAGCAACAATCAGTTGCCCTTCATGTGTTTCAAGTACTATGGTTTTAAATACTTGTGCACTGTCTAAATTTAACTTTTCAACGGCTTCAAGCCCGTAGTGGCTATTATTCTTATCGTGCTCATAACTGAGTACTTCAAAGGTTTTTTTTTGCTTTTTAAGTAGATCTATTGCTGGTGTCATGCTGTTTCATCTTTTTTATTCACAGTAACAAAAATTAAGTTTAAAGCAAAAAAAACGACGCTAAAAGCGTCGTTTTTTTGTTCATAATAATTTAAATTTATTTAGTTAAATCATCAAAAAACTTTTTAACACCGTCAAAAAAGCCTTGCTCTTTAGGACGGTTTTTAGAGCTATCTGTGCCCATGCTTTCATCTAACTCTTGAAGTAGTTCACGTTGACGCTCGTTAAGATTAACTGGCGTTTCGATTACCACTTTACAAATTAGATCGCCTTGGGCACCACTGCGTACAGACTTAACACCTTTGCCACGCATACGGAACATTTTGCCCGTTTGAGTTTCAGACGGTATTTTAAGTTTTGCACGACCATCAAGTGTTGGCACCTGAATTTCGCCACCAAGGCCTGCTGTAGTAAAGCTAATTGGTACTTCACAATATAAATTATTCGCTTCACGTACAAATATTTCATGTTCACGAACCGATACTTGCACATACAAGTCGCCCGATGGCGCGCCATGCATTCCGGCTTCGCCTTCACCCGTTAAGCGGATACGGTCGCCTGTATCAACGCCAGCTGGAATTTTAACTGAAAGCGTTTTAGTTTTTTCTACGCGGCCTTGTCCATGACAACTGTTACACGGGTCTGAAATAATTTGACCTTGTCCCTGACACGTTGGACACGTTTGCTGAACAGCAAAGAAACCTTGGCGCATTTGCACTTGGCCAGCACCATGACATGTAGTACATGTTTTAGGTTTAGAACCCGCTTTAGCACCACTGCCATCACATGGCTCACAACCAACCCATGTAGGTACTTTAATTTCAACTTCTTTACCACGAACAGCTTCTTCTAAGCTTAAGTCCATGTTGTAACGTAAATCAGATCCACGTTGTTGACGAGATTGACGTCGACCACCGCCGCCACCAAAAATATCGCCAAATACATCGCCAAATACATCACCAAAGTCGCCATGTCCGCCACCAAAACCACCGTGACCACCGCCACCACCTTGTTCAAAGGCTGCGTGACCATGTTGGTCATACATTTGACGTTTTTGATCATCGGTTAGTATTTCGTACGCTTCTTTAACTTCTTTAAATTTTATTTCGAGATCTTTATCGCCTGCGGTACGATCTGGATGATATTTCATCGCTAAGCGTTTATACGCTTTTTTTATGTCTCGCTCACTCGCATCTTTGCTTACGCCGAGGACTTCGTAATAATCGCGTTTTGACATATCTATCACACTACTCTTTTCTGTTTACAGCGTAAGCTGCAGGATAAATCGATAAATCGCATCGATTTATCATTGAATTTTTAAACCTTGAATACATGCAAAAGGCGCGACAAGCTATTGCTCGCGCGCCTCAATTGTTCATCCTAACCTAAACACCTAACTGAGTTAAGTGTTTTTGGCTAGCGAGAAGCGGTAGCAACAATTACTTGTCGTCTTTCACTTCTTCGAACTCTGCATCAACAACGTCGTCGTCTTGCTTAGTTGACTGTTGTTCGCCAGCGTCTGCTGAACCTTGCTGTGCTTTCGCTTGAGCAATTTCCATTAGTTTTTGAGACTTTTCAGCAAGAGCTTGAGTTTTAGCTTCAATCTCTTCTTTATTGTCGCTCTTAATTGCAGCTTCTAAATCTACAACAGCAGCTTCAATTGCTTCTTTGTCTTCGTTTGGTAATGCATCGCCAGCTTCTTCAACTTGCTTACGTGTACCGTGAACTAAAGCGTCAGCTTGGTTACGAGCAGCTACAAGCTCTTCAAACTTTTTATCGTCTTCAGCATGTGCTTCTGCATCACGAACCATCGCTTCAATTTCGTCATCGCTTAAGCCTGAAGATGCTTGAATCGTAATTTTTTGCTCTTTACCTGTATCTTTATCTTTAGCAGATACATGTAAGATACCATCGGCATCAACATCAAATGTTACTTCGATTTGCGGTGTACCACGTTGTGCTGGACGAATACCTTCTAGGTTAAATTGACCTAGAGATTTATTGTCGCTTGAACGTTTACGCTCGCCTTGAAGTACATGAATTGTTACAGCAGATTGATTATCTTCAGCTGTTGAGAACGTTTGCGATTTCTTAGTAGGAATCGTTGTGTTTTTCTCAATCAGTGCAGTCATTACTGAACCCATTGTCTCAATACCTAGAGATAATGGAGAAACGTCTAGTAATAGTACATCTTTAACGTCACCAGCAAGTACACCACCTTGAATCGCTGCGCCTACGGCTACTGCTTCATCAGGGTTAACATCTTTACGAGGCTCTTTACCGAAGAACTCTGCAACGATTTTTTGTACTAAAGGCATACGTGTTTGACCACCAACAAGAATAATGTCGTTGATGTCGCTTACTGATAAATCAGCATCAGCAAGTGCACGTTTAAGTGGCTCAATTGTTTTAGTTACTAAATCTTCAACTAGTGACTCAAGCTTAGCACGTGTTAGTTTCA
>NZ_PJBR01000179.1:0-2903 GCF_002863625.1 Pseudoalteromonas sp. MelDa3
ATAATAAAAAATTAATTTGCAAAAAACCAAAACACTGTATAAATTAACAGTTAATTGACTGGATGGATAAACAGTATGTTAATTGGTTTAGAAGTTAAAAATTTTGCAATCGTAAGTAATTTAAGCACCGAATGGCGCAGCGGTATGACTGCGATCACAGGTGAGACAGGTGCTGGTAAATCTATTGCTATTGATGCCCTATCGCTATGCTTAGGTGAGCGTGCTGAAGCATCAGCAGTTCGCCCAAGCTCTGATAAAGCAGAAGTATGTGCACAATTTGACTTAACAGATCTACCGCTTGCTCAAGCATTTTTAGAGCAACATATGCTAAGCACTTCTGACAACGAGTGCTTATTACGTCGTGTTGTTTGTAAAAATGGCCGTAGTAAAAGCTATATTAATGGTAGTGCAGTTACCGCATCACAATTAAAAGAACTTGGTCAATATTTAATATCTATTCATGGACAACATGCCCACCAATATTTATTAAAAGCTGAGCATCAGTTACAGCTTTTAGATGCCTATGCAGGGCATCACCACTTAGTAAACTCAGTAAATAAAAACTATAAACAGTTTGCTAACTTACAAAAAGAATTTAAACACTTAGAACAACAACAGCAGCAACAAGCAGCGCAAAAACAATTGTTAGAGTATCAAGTTGCTGAGCTTGATGAATTTGCATTACAAGAAAATGAGTTTGATTTAATTGAGGCTGAGCATTACAAACTAAGCAATAGCCAAACAATATTAGAATCGTGCCAACGTGAGTTACAACACTTATATGAAAGTGATGAGCAAAACGCTTGCTCATTACTACAGCACAGCGCTCAACAATTTACCGAACTGGCTCAATATGACGAAAGTTTAGCAAGCGTAGCTGCTATGCTTAGCGAAGCCGCTGTACAAGTTGAAGAAGCAAGCCGCGAAGTGCGCAATTACACTGAGCAAGCAGATTTAGACCCGGCACGCTTAGTTGAAGTAGAAAATAGGCTAAGTGGCGCTATGGATTTAGCGCGTAAGCATCATATAAAACCACAGCAGTTAGTTGAGTTTCATCAATCGATTGCTCAAGAACTTGAGTCAATAAGTAATAATAGTAATCGTCTGGAGCAGCTTGAGTCAGAAATAGAAAGCGCGTTACTTAGTTACAAGCAAACTGCTGATGAATTAAGTAAAAGCCGCTGCGAATATGCTAATACACTTAACACACTAATAAGTGAAAGCATGGCTAACTTATCAATGGAAAACGGTGTTTTTGAAATAGCCTTAACTCAAGAGAGTAATCGTACACCAAACAGCCTAGGCTTTGATAATGTCTCGTTTTTAGTATCAACTAATCCGGGGCAACCACTTCAGCCATTAGCTAAAGTAGCATCAGGTGGTGAGCTTTCTCGTATAAGTCTTGCTATACAGGTAATTATTGCCCAAAAAGTAACAACCCCAACGCTTATTTTTGATGAAGTTGATGTAGGTATTTCTGGCCCAACGGCATCTGCTGTAGGTAAGTTATTACGCCAATTAGGTAAATCAACTCAAGTAATTTGTGTTACTCATTTACCGCAAGTTGCCAGTAGTGCACATCAGCAATTTTTTGTAGCTAAAGAAATAGCACAAGGCGAAACGTTTACTCATATGCTGCCTTTAAATAAAGATGGCCGTATTAATGAAATAGCCCGTTTACTTGGCGGCGATAACATAAGCAAAACAGCTAAAGCAAATGCTAAAGAACTAATAATGGCTCACGCCTAATGTGTTAGTAAATAACGTCTTCAAGGATTAAATAATGCACAGTACTTTAGTTGATTTTTGTATAATTTTAAGTTGGTTGTTATTAGTACTAAGCACCTGTTTAATTATATTTAGTAAATATAAACATACTTGTTTTAAACAACGTTTATTTAAGTTTTTAAATAGCTTTTTAGTTTTTCAACTAATCGTTGTGGCCTATTACTTTACTAGCGAAAAAATAAATGGACTAAGTGATTTAGGTGTTAGTTATTGGGTTTTAATTACAATGCAGATTGCGTGTATTGTAATATGCTACATGAGCTTAAAACGCAGAAAGGCTAAAATAAGGCCATCCCTTGATTCGTTTTCAATGGACTAAAGTAAATAAACATTTAAAAAGAGCACGTTCTGTTTTTACCTTGCTCTTTTGCTTTATAAAGTAGTTCATCAGCTTGCTTAATATCTAGGTCAATTGAGCGCTCAGCGTTTGCAGCTGTGATGCCAATACTTAGCGTTATATTTACACTATCTGAAAATAAGCTTACAGCTGAAGCTTTAAGGGCATTATGGATTTTTTCTGCAACGAGCTCGCCCTCATCAACGGTTACATTTGGAATCACAATTAAAAACTCCTCACCGCCCCAACGTGAAGCAATCGCATTTTGCGGAATATTATTTTCAAATGTTTTGGCTAAATGGATAAGAGCTTCATCGCCAAAATCATGGCCGAATTGATCATTAATTTTTTTAAAATTATCTACATCAGCTAATAATATTACAAACGGAATATTATTATTTTTAAGCTCATTTTTAAAAGCTATAAGCTTATTCATAGTGAAACGACGGTTTGGCAGATTAGTGAGTGGATCTATAGTTGCTAAAAATTCATTTTTTTGGCTTAAAGCAATTAATTTACTGCTGTATTTTTCTCTTGAAAATTCGTAATAACCACTCAACGATGCAACAATTATAAAAGCGAGTATGATTCTGACTGGAAACTGCTCAGGATTATAGTCATATATATTAAATGTATCAGCGCAATAGAAACCGAGAACAATCGCAGATAAAAATAAAACAATATCAAACGTCCCTCGTTTAAGCCCTCGAATTGAATAAGTAACAGGAGACACTATAAATATCCATATAGGCCCTGTACCTTGTGCTCCTCCTGTAAG
>NZ_PJBR01000180.1:0-2829 GCF_002863625.1 Pseudoalteromonas sp. MelDa3
AAGTAATAATCTTCACTAAAAGACCGTATATATGACAGCAAACCTGTCCCTGCTATCGTTGAATGACACCTTGCAATACTGGAGGAGACCATATATGAACTCTACTTGAGATAGATTTATTATCCAGAATTCAGGTTACTTATTAAATAAACCAACAGCAGCGTTACTCATTGCTTTTATTCCGGTAGGGATAGCAACTTTATAATCTGGTGCAAATTTACTAGAGTGTAGGGAAGGGAGTACTTCACCTGTTTTTATCGAATCTGCATATTGTGCTTGGTTTACGCCACCTAGCCAAAATAAGGTAATCGGGATGTTTTCATCGGTGCGTCCGTATAGGCCAAAGTCTTCACCTGCCATTACAGCTTGTGTTTCAAGCACATTAGTATCACCAATTGCGCTGGCAATAGAGTTTCTAACAATGTCTGTTTGTGCAGGGTTATTATAAGTAGATGGAATAGATTCATCTTCATGTACATATACTACAGGGTAGTTTGATTCATTTAGGCCAGCACTTTGTGCAATACCTGCCGTGATTCGTTTTATTGCTGCTATTTGAGCACTTCTAACATTTGGGTTATAGCTTCTGAGAGTGAGTTGTAGTTTTACTTCATCCGAAATCACATTATGTTTTGAGCCACCATGAATAGACCCAACGGTAATAACTGAAGGCTCTAGCGGTGAAAGTTCTCGGCTTGTGATTGTTTGCAGAGCAAGTACTGTGCGTGCAGCTATAATCACAGGGTCTATAGTTGTATGCGGATAAGCACCATGACCACCTTTACCTTTTATTGTAATATCGACAGAATCTACACTTGCCATAGTGTATTCATTTTTCATTGATACCTTACCAGCGGGGACGCTAGCACTTACATGCAAAGCAATTATATGATCAGGTTTTTCATATTTACTAAATAGTCCTTCGCCTAACATGGCTTTAGCACCCCCACCAACTTCTTCGGCAGGCTGTGCAACCATCATCAAAGTGCCTTTCCATTGATCTTTGTGTACTATTAATTGCTCAGCAGTACCAATAAAAGAGCTCATGTGAATATCGTGGCCACAACCGTGCATTACACCTACTTTCGCACCATGCTCGTCTATTACTTTAACTTTTGAAGCATAGGACTTTCCTGTCTGCTCTATAATAGGTAAGCCATCGGTGTCAGTACGGATCATCACGGTTGGACCGTTTCCGTTTTTGTAAATGCCGACAACACCAAAGCCACCTACATTACTTGTTACTTTAAAACCCAGCTGAGTTAATTTATCCGCTATTTTATTACCCGTTTCTTGTTCGTGATAAGAAAGCTCTGGCGATTGGTGTAAATCGAGGTAAAACTTTTCTATAGCTGGCATGGTTTTGCTTAAATTCAAATCGAGTCCATTTGCTTGTACTAATGGGCTTGCTAATAAAAGTATTGCACTTAGATAAGTTAATTTCATGTTTTCCCTCATTGTTGAATATGTATACCGGATGATTTAGGTATATGACTTGTAATTATTATGTTCACCACCATATAAAAACCTAAATAGATGAATATGGCAATCAATTCAATGAGCAACATAGTTAGTATTAATGCGCAAAACCTTCAACAAGTACTCGGTGAAACATCACAGCAAAAATTGGTGTTGCTTAACTTTTTCTCTCCTCAAAGTCCTGACTGCATCGGACAGGCTGCAATTTTAGATAAAATAGCGGCTGAATATGCAAGCTATATAGTAGTAGCAAACCTAGATTGCGATGCAGAGCAAGCACTCGCTTCTCAACTTGCGCAACAAGTTGGTCTTCAAACTCTGCCTACGCTTGTATTATTAAAAGACTCTGCACCAGTAGATTTACTTGCAGGTGTTCAAAGTGAGGCACAAATACGCGAAGCCCTAGCAAAGCATTTACCTGCGCAACAAGACTTACTGTTAGAGCAAGCAAAACAAGCGTTATTAAAGTCAGATTTAAATGCTGCATTCAATTATGCAAAGCAAGCTTATGAAATAGACAGCGGTAATGCACGTATCAAATTAGTGCTTGCAGATATATGTATTCAAATTCACAAGGTAGATGACGCCCAAGCGCTTATAAATACAATAGACGTACAAGAGCAAGATGCTTACTTTAATAATATAAAAGCAAAATGCGAAGCTGCGCTTGAAGCAAAAGACTCACCAGAGATTAAAGAAAAGCAACAACAAGTAGAAAAGTACCCAAATGACCTAGAATTAAAAGAAGAGCTTAGTATTTTACTCAATGAAGCAGGCAGAAAAGAAGAAGCATTGGATATACTATTTACAGTGCTGCAAAAAGATCTGAATTTCAATGAAGCGAAACCAAGCTTTTTAGCCATTATTGCCTCTTTACCCGATGGTGATGCGCTCGCAGCAAAGTATCGTCGCAAGTTATATAGTATTTTATACTAGGGTCTGTTGCTCTTTGCGGATTAAAATTTGTTCAAACTAGGGGGGGTAATCGCGCCGCGAGATTTGTAACCTAGTGGGCTCGGTAACTGCTCCTGCGTACCCTACTGGCTTACATCCATGTAAGAATAAGTAAAAACCGAGTAACAAAGAGTAAATAGCCTCTAGGAAGAACCCTTTGGGCAGCGCCTGTTTGGCATTAATGCTACGTTATCGCCTATTTATGGGGAGTAACCACACTACATAGGCTCTGCCTTGCCTGAATACCAAACAGGCTGCAGCAAATTTAACCTTGAAAGATAAACAGACCCTAGATTCTAATAACTATTACTTTTGAGAAGCACCTATATAAGGTGCTTTTTGCATTTTTAAGCCTTTAATTAAAAGCTTCAGCATCGCTTTGCTATGTAAAATGGA
>NZ_PJBR01000181.1:0-2764 GCF_002863625.1 Pseudoalteromonas sp. MelDa3
CATTATGATTTATATAAATAATATTTAAAAAAGCAGATCAGGTTTATACTTGGTTAAGATCAGATCTTTATCTACCTGCGGATCAGCTTTTTACTAAGGTCTATTTTAAATATAGAGTTATACACAGGTTACGCATGAAGTTATGAACAAAAAGAGCCCTGCAGATCAGTTTTTTACTAAGTAAATTATAAAGTTATGCACTAGTCGCAACATAAAAATACGCTTTTAATTAGTATAGATCTGATCTGTACTTGGTACAGATCAGATCTATTCTAACTCGGTAAGGCTTTATCCACAGGGGAATATATTTTTTGGTGTATTTGTCGTGCTTAATTTTAAAATTAAGCCATTGTAATGGACAAAATAACAGCTGAGTTAGTAAAAATTAGATTTGTGATAGTCCAGTTAGTATAAATATGATCTGAAATCGTAAGTAATGTACATCACTTAGTATAATAGTGATCCAAACGTTTTATTTAAAGTCAGATCACTTTTATACTAACTTAAACATTTAACTTTTGTTGCTTAATGTGTTGTTATTAGCTGTCGCAATAAAAATGGAAATAAGAACAATGAGCCGAAAGGTCAACATCTCGGTAGATAACTTGCCCGATACACTTAGGGGCCAAATCCACGGGGTGGAAAGTGCAATAGATAACGAAAGTTTAGCACTATTTACTGACAACAAAGACGTGCGAATTTCTATTGAAAATGCAGCACATGGATTACGTGCATATTCAAACACGTTTAATCACTATGATTTGTGGGGACGCTTTGTTCGCTCGGGCTATAAAAAATTGCCACTTGAAGAAGCGCCTAAAAAAACAATTATTACGCGTAAAATATCTGAAAAAGTAGATGGTATTTTGTACGATGGCGAAATAAAAATAACGCCAGCTGTTGTAAGTACACGCAAAGATGGCGAAGATGTTGAATACCTTGTTTGGCCATCAGATAGAGAAGAAAAAGTAGAGCGAGCACTTATTCGTTTAGCTTCTAAAGGCAAAATAGTTAAAATTAATTTTAAATCCGGTATTCAATACGCGGTTGTTTTTTCTATGAACGAATTAGCACAAGAACTCAAAGCGGTAGGGCAGTCAATGCCATATCCTGCAATAAAAGAGTCACTTGAAGCATTGCAGGGTTCTAAACTTTCATTTAAATATTCGGCAACAGATACTAAAAATTCTGATATAGATGATTCGTTTTACGAGTCAAACATGAACTTTTTATCGTCACTGCATTTTAGTGGCAAAAAAGGTCAGGGTGGCAATGTAAAATGCGTCGCCTGTTTAAATGCATTTGTTCATAACATGATTGATAACCTTGAATACAAAGGGTATTACTTTAATAGCGCACAAGAATTAAAACGTGGATTATCGCGTTGGATGATGCTTCGTTTGTATCACCTTTGGCGTTATGCAGCACCAGGTAAAACGTACCATTTTAGATTACTTTCTATTATGGAAAAATACGGATCTATTTATTCAACTGATGATATTACCGAAAATAAATTAAAAGCACTTCGTCGTGATATGACCACCACAATGAAAGATTTGATTGAAAAAGGTGCAATATCAGAATACAGCATTACAAACGTTAAAGATGACAAAACCGGTAACATTATCGATTACACATACGAAATGCACCCGTCTGATCAGTTTTGCGATGAAATACTTACATTGAACAAACACAATAAACGCATTGAAATCCAAGGCGGTAAACGCATTGTTGAAAATGCCGTGCTGATTGATGAAGATAAAATTGAAGAAATAGTAGAAAAATAATAACCGTTATTTTAAATAACGTACGCATAACTAAAAAGGCCACACTATGTGGCCTTTTTAACATAATGACTACCGCTCAACCTGTTCTAAATATAACCTATCAACCAAAAAATCATACTCGCGCTTACGAGGGTGAGTTTCGGGTTTTTGATAATCAGGTAATATACCTAATTTTACGTCTGGTTCTGGATTAATCAGAATAAAGGGTAATGCAGCACTCACATGATAGCGATTTTGCGCCGTATATCTCACATTTACCTGTGGACTCACTCGAGTAGGGCGGCGAATTCTAAGTTTTTCCTTTTCGCCTAAACTAGCAACCCGTAATTGTTCTTGAGCTACAAGTGATTGCCATTTTTGTTGATCTATCATTCTTGGGTTTCGATAACTGGCCGATTTGTCGAGCATTTCGAGAGCCATTTTTTTAGTAAGCGTTTTAGTTGCGTGTTTGTGCATCCAAGTAAACCTAACCGAAAATGGCGATTCGCTTTCACTATGAATTTTACGATATGCGGCAAGCGTTATTAAATTTGGTATAGCATTGTGAACTGCTTCAAATCGAGCATCGTTGCTATCAATAGCTAAAATACATTCTTTAAACGTAGCTTTAGCTTTATTTACTTGAGCTATACGATTATTTAAAGCTTGTTTATCTGCATTTTTAATAACGAGCAAACCAGGGTGCCTTTTTAAAACACGACTGCTTAATCCTGATTTTTTATACATGTCTGAAAAAGAGTTTAGGATTGCTTTTTGAGCAGGTACTCCAGTGATTTTAGAAACAAGTATAGATTCTGGAACTTTACTCTCATCGAAACTACTTACATCTGGTAATTGATAATATTCCGCTTTGGAGAATTCACACTCTTTTAGTTCTTCAATCAACCTCAAAGTTAATTCGTTCATTAAATCAAACTGACTTCTAATTTGTACCTTAGTTACCATTACACACCTCAAAGAACACATCTTACTAGCCT
>NZ_PJBR01000182.1:0-2757 GCF_002863625.1 Pseudoalteromonas sp. MelDa3
TTTAAAATATATTTATTAATTAACCTCTAGCTCATCTAAACAATCATTCTTAAATAACGCCATTGTATGTAAAAGCAAAGCGGTGATTAATATCACCGCTTTTAAAAATCACATAGATTCAAGCGTTTTACCGCGTGTTTCTTTAATGTATTTAACAACAAAAAATATACTTATAAGTGCCGATAACGCATAAAAGCCATAAGCACCGGCAAGGCCAATGTTAGCCAGCATAATAGGGAAGGTCATGGTAATTGCAAAGTTAGCAATCCATTGTGCGCTTGCTGCAACAGCAAGGGCTGCACCACGAATGCGGTTATTAAACATTTCGCCTAATAATACCCATACAATTGGGCCCCAACTTAAGCCAAAAAATACCACAAATAAGTTAGCCATAATAAGTGCAAAAGTACCCATGTTATCGCCAAGGGCAAGTTTGCCTGCTTCATCAAGGCCTGCGCTACCAAATATATAAGTAAGCGCGCTTAAGCTAATAAACATACCAATACTGCCTACAAGCAACAGTGGTTTACGGCCAACTTTATCAACTAGGGCAATGGCAATAAAGGTCGATACAATATTAGTGGTGCCCGCTAATACATTTATAAATAACGATTGCGACTCATCAAACCCAGCGGCTTGCCAAAGCTCAGAGCCGTAATAAAACACCACGTTAATACCCACAAATTGCTGAAATACACTCAGCGCAACACCCACCCAAACAATTGGGTGTACTTTTTTACTGCCATCAATAAATAAATCACGAATACTTGGCTTTGTATCGCTATGCAATGAGCGTTTAACATCGCTTATTTGCGCATCAACGTTGTCGTTCGATATTTTACTAAATACCGCTTTTGCATCGCCTACTTTACCTTGCGCCACTAAATAACGAGGCGACTCAGGAATAAACAAAACACCGACTAAAAACAACACTGCAGGCACAAGCTCAGCCCAAAACATCCAGCGCCAAGCGGCTATATCAAGCATTAAAATATTTTGCGCGCTGCCTGCTGCATCAGCAATTAAGTAGTTACTTAAAAAAGCAGCAAATAAACCCAATACAATAGCGAGTTGTTGTAGTGTAGCTAAACGACCACGTAGTGCTGGTGGCGCAACCTCTGCAATGTAAGCTGGCGCTAATACCGATGCCGCACCAATACCTAAACCACCAAATAATCGGTAAAAAATAAACTCCGCAGAGCTTTCGCTAATGCCCGAACCAAAGGCGCTAGTGGCAAAAATAATCGCAGTGATGATCATAATTGCACGGCGACCAAATTTATCAGCCAGCGGCCCCGCTGCAAGTGCACCTAGGGCACAGCCAAGTAACACAGACGCTACGTTAAACCCCGTAGCCACACTGCTTGAATTAAATGCATTACCGAGCGCCGATACCGTGCCGTTAATAACGCCCGAGTCAAAACCAAATAAAAAGCCACCAATAGCAGCAACGGCCGATATAAATATTACGTAAAAAAGAGAGGTGTTTTCAGCTGTGTTGGCTGAGTGGGAAGGCGGTGTGTGCGTTGTCATTATATGCCCTGAAAGTTAAATTAAATATAAAAGAGCATAATATCGTAAAGCGTTATGGTTGAATATGCTTGTGCGGGTATAAAGGGTTCGGCGGTTATAAATTGAGCCATTTTTAGAGGCTTTAGTTTAAAGACATTAGCTTAAAAAGACTGAATTTTAGTAAATAATATGCTTTGTATGGATAGTATCTGTTGGATCAATATCACTGCTCTCACCCTTTTGGTGTGTTTTTGCAATTACATAATCTGTTCGAAATTAAGTAATTGTTTACATGTGGTTATTTGGTGGTTAAGGTTAATAGATTATAAAATAGGGACATTTGTCGATTTATAAAACGACAGATGTCGTTGACTAAGTTGTTAGCTGTACTCAGGAGCGTATATGGAATCAAACTCAGTGGAGACAATAATGAGTGGTGTAGAACTTGTAGGATTAATCGCTTCAATAGCATCTCTTATATTGGCAGTTGGCGCTATATGGCTTTCTGTTGTGTTTTTTAAAATGTCTAACGAAGCTTCAAAGGCAACTACTGAAGCTGCAAAAGGTATCGATGCAAGTGTGCAGCGATTAGAAAATTTATTTGATAAATTATATTCAGATACTTTTTCTATGATGAAAGATACCGTTACTGATATGAGAAAGCATATTTGGAATGGCGACGATAATCTTCGGGATAGTGATGGAAATATAAAATCAGATATCCTTGAAGAAGCAGACAAGAAAGCTGACGAAAAAGTTGCTGAAATTAAATCAGCAATGGACAAGCAGCTATCTGAAATTTTAGCAAAGCAAAAAGCTGCTGATGGTAAATTTTCAGATATTGGTGTTGAGATGGAAAGGTTGTTAGATAATGCAATCCAAACTTCAAGGCTTGTTGAAAGTGAAGCAAGAGAAGAGACAGTTAGAAATCATATTTTAATGGCCTTAAAAAGATTTAGCAGAAATAAAAGGGCTGTAACGGCAGAAGATCTCGTAGAGATGATTGCGGAGAATATACCTCCTCATCGTGTAGTTCGAGAATTAGATAATATGAAAGACGAGGGGCTTATTCATTTCGAGGGAGAAGGTATAACACCAAGTACAAAAATCAGACTTCTTAATATAAGAGAAAGAAATGAAGCAATCCGTACAAGCTAACAATGGTTTTCAAGTCGGACAAGTTACAGTTGGCTTTTGTTCGTGCCTCACACATTTTAGCTAACTAAAATTTTCCGCTTAAAACAG
>NZ_PJBR01000183.1:0-2723 GCF_002863625.1 Pseudoalteromonas sp. MelDa3
TAATGGGCATTAATTATCAAAATAATTTAATTTTAATAATGTCTTATCTTATGTTTGTGGTGATGATTATTGCTGTATTAATGGGCTACAGTAACGCTAAAGGCTTAACGGTTAAATTTAAAGATGCATTTAACAGCTACGCCCCCCAAAAACCGAGTATTGTATTTGAATTACAAAGCCCTTCACTAACCCAATCTATTAATTTAACATATCAAGGTAGTGAGCAAACTCACAAACATACCGGCCAAGTTAATAGTAAACCTCAGTTACTTACACTCAACTTACCCTACAGCTCACGCGGTAAGTACTCAGTGCAACGTATTAAAATAGCGAGTAACTATCCCTTTGGTTTAATAACTGTTTGGAGCTACATTCAATTACAAGAAGATGTATTTGTATACCCGTCGCTTGAACAAGTACACAGTGATGCGCATGTTTCTGTGCTTGATGAGCAAGCCGATAAAGGTATTTCTACACAATCTGGCAGCGAAGAGTTCGAGTCGTTAATCCCACATTTACCTGAGATGGGATTGCAAAGAGTGTCGTGGAAGCATTACGCAAAAACACAGCAGTTATTAGTTAAAGAGTTTGTAGACTTTAAAACAGCGAATGCGCTCTTCGATTTTACGTTGATGAATGGAGATACAGAACAGCGCTTAAGCCAATTATGCTTTTTAGTGTGTGAAGCAACCGAGAAAAACACCCCTTTTATGTTAAAACTGCCGAGTAAAACAATAAATACAAATACCGGACAGCAGCATAAGCTGCAATGTTTAGCGTTATTGTGCTCATTTAATGGTGATGTGTAATGGACATACTTAAAAACGAAAAAGTAATAAATTATTCGCTGTGTTTTATATATGCATGTTTGATTGTGTTTTTTATAGCCCATTTACCGCTTGTTTTTGTTGGTGTACTTGCACTTATTTGTGCCTGGAATTTTTACATAACGCTGAGTAATAAACCAAAGCCAAATGCTTGGCTGGCAAATATACTTGCAGGTGTGTCGCTTGGTTTAATGCTCTACACTGTTGGCATGTCTGATACGGTTATTTTATTTGTGGCTATGCTGCTACTTGCTAGTTTATTTAAGCTGCTGCAGGCTAAAACCAAAAAACACTATCATGTTATTACAACGCTTACGTTTTTTTCACTCTCATCGGTGTATTTATTTAACCAAAGCATTTTAACGACGTTAACGGTAAGTGCTTTATACATATTAAACTTTGCAGTGCTTGGCCTACTTGAATCCAAACATAATTTAAAAATAGCCTCTAAGCAAAGCGGTAAGCTACTGCTTTTAGCGCTTCCATTAGCTATATTTTTACTGCTTTTTTTACCAAAAATGCCCGCTTTTTGGCAGCTTCCTGGGCCAAAACTTGCCAAAACAGGGCTTTCTGAACAAGTCGATCCATTCGATATTGCAAAGCTTTCAAACTCAGATGAACTTGTGTTTAGAGCTGAATTTAACGAAAAAAGACCTGTAGCGCCTTATTATTGGCGAGCAATAGTCCATGATGAATTTAATGGCAATGCGTGGCTTACGTCTGACTTTTTAAAATATAATAATGATAAAACAAATACGCAGAGCAAAAATGATGAACAATTTATTGCAAGCTACTCAGTTATTACAGAGCCTGCTACACAAAAATGGCTCTATGGTTTAGCGTATTCCAGTAGTAACTCAGCAAATGTTGAAGGTAATTCGCTAGGTTTATTGCGTAAAAAAAGTCGCCAAGCTAAAAACTTACAATACGATGTAAATAGCTTTAACTTTACAACTTTACCGCTTGGCCAGTTTGAAAAAAAACGTTACAAATACCTCGCTTATAAAAAGAATGTAAAAACATCATCACTTGCTAAAATCTTAAAGCAAAATACTCACTCTGACCGCGATTTTTACAATAGCTTATTACAATACTTTGCAAGTACGGGATTTACTTATACGTTAACACCTACTCCTATGAGCGGCGATAACACCATTGATCAATTTTTATTTGAAAACCAACGTGGATTTTGCGGTCATTATGCCAGTGCCGCTGCGTACATTTTTAGAACCGCAGGTATACCCGCTCGATTAGTAAGTGGCTATTTAGGTGGTGAATTAAATCAAGATAATAATACGCTAACAGTTCGCCAGTACGATGCGCATGCATGGGTAGAAGTATATTTACAAAACGAAGGTTGGGTTATTTTTGATGCAACCGCCGTTGTTGCACCAGAGCGTTTAAATGGCTCACTTTCGCAAAACGAAGAGCTGAATGACGAATTTAAAAGTAATCTTGATTTTGGTTTAGTGAGTTTAAGTAATTTCCCCGCTATTAATTGGTTAAGGTTAGAACTTGAAAATCTCGATTATCAATGGTCTAGCTGGGTACTTGGTTTTGATGAAGAAAAACAAAATGATTTTTTAAAATCAATTTTTGGTAGTAAAAACATTTGGCTTGTACCGTTAATAGTTTTATTAACAGCTGGTTTTTGTTTTGTAGGTTATTTTGTTTATTTAAACTTACCAAAACGTTCGGCTAAATTAGCGCCTATGGTTAAAGAGTTTTATGAAATAAAAGCATGGGCGAAAAAACAAAAAATAAATACACCCGATAATTTAACACCTAGTCAGCAGTTACATTTTTTTGCTGAGCAACTTCCTCATTCTGCACAATCTATAAACACATTTAGCCAGTTATTTAACCAAGTACGCTATGGTAAAAAACCTTTTACGA
>NZ_PJBR01000184.1:0-2699 GCF_002863625.1 Pseudoalteromonas sp. MelDa3
ATCAAATTTGCTTTAGCTACAACCACTGCAGGGTTGTTTTTTTCAGGTACTGCTGTTGCAGCAGACGAGCAACAACAAACTAAAGTAAACAAAAACGTAGAGAAAATTGCCGTAGTAGGTACGCGTTCAGCTCCACGTTCAATCGGTGATTCACCGGTGCCAATCGATATCATTGGTGGCGAAGAATTAGAAAGATCAGGCAATACCGACATGCTTGAGCTATTAAAAGGTGCAGTGCCATCTTTTAACGTACATCAAAATCCTATTAGCGATGCGGCCTCTCTTGTTCGCCCAGCTAACTTACGTGGTTTACCATCAGACAGCACATTGGTTCTTTTAAACGGCAAACGTCGTCATCGTGCTTCTGTAATTGCATTTTTAGGCGGTGGTATTAACGATGGCGCGCAAGGCGCAGATATTTCAGTTATTCCAAGCATTGCTATTAAACAAGTAGAAGTACTTCGTGATGGCGCAGCAGCACAGTATGGTTCTGATGCAATTGCCGGTGTAATGAACTTCCAGTTAAAAGACGCTTCAGAAGGCGGTAAATTAGAAATTCGCCATGGTCAATTTTATGAAGGTGATGGGGATACAACACAAGTGTCGGGTAACGTGGGTTTACCTTTTACCGACAATGGCTTTGCTAATTTAAGTTTTCAATACAAAACAGCAGATGCAACAAGCCGCTCAGTTCAGCGTGCCGATGCTGCAGCTCTTTCAGCTGCCGGTGTTCCTGATGTATCTTCGCTAGCACAAGTATGGGGCGCACCAGAAGTTGATGACGATATTACAATTTTTGGTAACGTGGGTTTAGAGCTCACTAACGATTCTGAATTTTACATGTTTGGTAACTACTCTGAACGTGATGTACGTGGTGGCTTTTACTACCGTAACCCACAAACGCGTTCTGGTGTTTATTCAAATGATGGTGGCGAAACTCTGCTTGTTGCAGATTTAACACCTGATATGAGCGCTAACTGTCCTACTATTGCAATAACAGATGGCAACGTACTAGATGATCCAGCTTATATAAATGGTGTAGCGAACAACCCAGATTGTTTTGCATTTAACGAATCGCTTCCAGGTGGTTTTACACCTAACTTTGGCGGCAACATTACTGATACTTCTTTAACTATAGGTACTAAAGGGCGATTCACTGGTGGTTTCTTAAAAGATACTTACTATGACTTAAGCGGTACTGTGGGCTTAAATGAATCACGTTACTTTATTTACGATACAGTTAATGCCTCTTTAGGTGCAGATACACCACGTGATTTCAGCCCAGGTAAATATGAGCAACTAGAGAAAAACTTTAACTTTGATTTATCAAAGGGTGTCGACTTTGGTTTAGCTTATGATGTAAATATTGCCGGTGGTTTTGAATGGCACGAAGAAACATTCACTATCATTTCTGGTGATGAAGCATCTTACACTGCAGGCCCTTTAACAGAACAAGGTTTTGGTATTGGCTCTAACGGCTTCCCTGGTTTTAAACCATCACAAGCAGGTGAGTTTTCTCGTCGTAACTATGCAGCATACGTTGATGTTGAAGCACCGTTCACTGAAGATTTCCTAATGGGTGTGGCGCTTCGCTTTGAAGACTACGACAGCTTTGGTACTACAACTAACTACAAAGTAATGGCTCAATACCATTTAACTGAAGATTTAAATATTCGTGGCTCTGTAAGTAGCGGTTTCCGTGCACCGACAGTTGGTCAAGCTAACGTAAGTAACGTACAAACAAGCTTAGACAGCGGCGTATTACAAGACTCAGCGCTTCTTCCACCAACAAACCCAATTGCAGTGCAATTAGGTGGTACAGAGCTTGAGCCGGAAGAATCACAAAGCTATACGCTTGGTGCCGTATACACAATCGGCGAGTTATTTTTAACGCTTGATTACTACAACATTCAAGTAGATGACCGTATTAGCCAATCAGATAAAATCAACTTAAGCCAAGCAGATAAAGATACACTTACAGCGGCTGGAGTTCCTAATGTACAAGGTCTTGCTCAAGTAAGCTTTTTTACAAATGACTTTGATACAACAACACAAGGTATCGATTTAGTTGCAAACTATACAGCTGAACTAATGGGCGGTAGCTCTACATTTAGCCTTGCTTATAACTGGAATGATACTGAAGTAACTCAATTTAGTGAGATTACAGGTGCGTTTAAAGTTAAGCGCTTAGAAGAAGACTTACCGAATCATCGTGCAACGTTCACATTATCTCAGCAGTGGGAATCAGTTTCTGCATTTGCTCGTGCAAACTACTACGGCGAATACCAAGGTGTTCACGTTGATTATGATGCAACAGCTAAAACAGCAGATGCTGCCGTCACTATTGATGCTGAAGTAACTTACTTCTTAAATGAATCAGTTAGCTTCTCTGTAGGCGCTCAAAACTTGTTTGACCAAGATGCTGAAAAACTTGATTTTGCAGATGCAACGGGAATTCCTAATAACAACTGGGGTGGTCAATACTATGAAACATCTCCGTTTGGTATTAACGGTGGCTTTTACTACGCGAAAGCAACATATACTTTCTAAACTATTTTCATGAAGAACCAAAGGCGAAATGTTAAAGACATTTCGCCTTTTTAATTTTATAGTTAATAAAAATAATAATGAACAATACCAATTGCATTGAATAAGTGTTCTATTATAGCGCTCAGAAAATAGCGTAATAACAAGGCGAA
>NZ_PJBR01000185.1:0-2669 GCF_002863625.1 Pseudoalteromonas sp. MelDa3
ACACACTTATTTATCATAAAGTATGCTTTCTTTAACAAATGTAACGGAATAGTTTATGAAAAAGGTCGATAAGTTTAGTCATATGCCAGGAAATGGCGGTGGTAATGACGATGATGAAAAAAAACTTGATTAACTCTAATGCCTGAATGGTTTTTAAAGACTATATTGATATTAGATACTAGTTGGGTGTTTATTTTAAGCCCTGCTATTTTCATCTTTTATTTTAGAAAAGATTATTTGGCCCTGCGTTTCGCTTTAATTACAGCCGCTTTTTTTTTATATGGAACCATTATTCATCCTTACTTGAAAGAGTTTGATAATGGGATTTATGTTTATCGATACCTTGTTTGGGCCTTTAATGATATTGCTTGGATGGCACTCATCGCATATCTGGGTTTAAAAGATAAGGTTTATTTATGGCAATGCGTATTAGGTCAATTGGTTGTTATTATGGCACCAATTTTACAGCTATTTAGATTAGTCGACCGCCATTTATGGGATCTTTCTTATAGTACATACATTTATAAAACCTTATTGCCATTTATTAATATAGGCACCGTTGTTGTTTGTTATCTTCCGCTTATTTATATTTTAACAAAAGACAAAAAAAGCCCAGCTAGCCAATAGTTACAAAAAGTTCCCTCCTTTAAAATAGCTGTGCTAGACTACTGTTTATATAAACAGTGATGAGCAGGCTATGAAACTCTACATTGCAGAAAAACCTTCACTTGGACGCGCTATTGCTGATGCGTTACCAAAACCACATAAAAAATATGATGGTTATATAGAAGTCGCTAATGGCGATTGTGTATCGTGGTGTATTGGACATTTGCTAGAACAAGCAGAACCCGATGATTACGATGAGCGCTTTAAAAAGTGGCAGTTTGAACACTTACCTATAATACCCGAACAGTGGAAGTTAAAAGCCAAAACCAAAACACGTAAACAGCTCACTGTTTTAAAAAAATTAATTAAACAAGCCTCGCAACTTATTCACGCTGGCGATCCAGACCGTGAAGGCCAGCTACTAGTCGATCAAGTAATTGAAGAAGCTAAAATAAGTCAGGCTAAAAAGCAGAGTACGCAACGTTTACTCATTAGTGATTTAAACTTATCGGCGGTAAAAAAATCACTGGGTACTATGCGTTCTAATCGAGATTTTATTCCGCTAAGTGTATCTGCTTTAGCGCGCTCTCGTGCTGATTGGCTATTTGGTATGAATTTAACACGTGCATACACACTAGCTGGGCAAAAAGCAGGGTTTGGTAATGTGCTTTCGGTAGGGCGAGTACAAACCCCTATTTTAGGTCTTGTTGTTAATAGAGATAACGAAATAGCACACTTTGTATCTAAGCCTTTTTACGATGTACTGGCGCATTTACTTACTCCAGATAACCAGCCATTCATAGCTAAGTGGGTTCCTAGTAAAGCATGTGAGCCACATCAAGATGAAGAAGGGCGAATACTTAACAAAGCACTCGCACAAAATGTTGCTTCACGCATTACAAAGCAAAGTGCTGAGCTTACTTCACTTGACCAAAAACAAAAAAAACAAAGTGCTCCATTACCTTATAATTTATCTGCACTGCAAATAGATTCGGCTAAAGCATTTGGTATGCCAGCTCAAAAGGTGTTGGATATTTGCCAAATACTTTACGAACGTCATAAACTAATTACTTACCCACGCTCTGATAATCGTTATTTACCTAAAGATCACCATCAAGATGCATCTGCTATTTTTAAAGCTATAAGTGCTAATGGTGGGCAAAGCAGTGAATTAGTAAATGGGGCTGATGTAAAAAAGCGTAGTAAATGTTTTAACGATTCAAAAGTGGCTGCCCATCATGCCATTGTGCCTACGGCTAAGCAGTTAAAGTCAGCGAGTTTGAGCGGTGACGAAGCGAAGGTATATCAATTAATAAGCCGCCATTACCTAATTCAGTTTTATCCCGACTATATACATAACGAAACTAAAGCAGAGATAACAATCGCTGGCGGATTATTTAAAGCAAATGCAAAACAAGATGTAAGCTTAGGCTTTAAGGTATTAATGGGTAAGTCTGAATTAAAAGATGAAGCTACGTTACCTCCTTTAACAAAAGGTATGTCTCTTTTTTGTGAGCAAGGCGAAGTAGTCGAAAAGCATACATCACCCCCTGCTTATTTTACCGATGCTACATTATTGGCTGCGATGACCGGCATTAGTCGTCATGTTAAAGATCCACAAATTAAAAAAGTATTAAAAGACACTGATGGTTTAGGTACGGAGGCAACACGTGCGGGAATAATCGAGTTGCTATTTAAGCGGCGTTTTTTAAAACGTGAAGGTAAGTCAATTAGAGCGACCGAAACGGGACTTGCCCTTATTAGCGTATTACCACAAGGTTTAGCGAGTCCTGATTTAACCGCAAAGTGGGAATCGAGCTTAGGTGATATCGCGCAGCAAGTAATGAGTTATCAGCAATTTTTACAGCCTTTACTTGCTGACCTAAATGGGTTTGTACAATTAGCAGCAAACTGCGATAGCAATGCATTTGCAAGGTTACCAAAAAGCTCACCTAAAAAACGCTTTGCTAAACGAGGTGGAAAAGCGACCTTTAAAAAGTCGAGTTATAAAAAAAGCTCTGTTGCTAGTTAGCTACAGAGCCATTTTATTAAACGATATTACT
>NZ_PJBR01000186.1:0-2564 GCF_002863625.1 Pseudoalteromonas sp. MelDa3
GTTACTTTTGTAAATTATGTTAACTTTATATTTGTAAACGGTTGTAACTTTTAGTATTTGTGAGGTCGATTTTCTTCAAAATAATGCAGAGTTAATCTTGAGCAAAAAATAAAAAACGCGTAAGTTAACCGAGTTACCTATTTTAATAACAAGAAAATAAATGAAAGCCAAAGAGATAGAACAATTAGAATTATCAAATTCTGAAACCCGAGAAGTTATTACACCCTACGCCTTTAAAATTGACAATGCTTTACTAGGCTTGCCTTTGGCTACACCAAGTAGGCGTGCATTAGCGATTATTATTGATGTTGCACTGATATTTTTAGCAGCCAAGCTCAGCGCGGCTTTAATAGCATTTGTCGCTGCAATGGCTTTTTATAAAGGTACGGCTCAGCAATACCTTCCAAAAATGTCGAGTGTGTGGCGAAGAATCTTAAAAGTAACGGCAGCAAGTATTTTATTTGTAAGCGCACTTACTGTGCTTTCAATTGGCATAGATTACCTAGAAGACGATAACGCAGATCAAAGTTTGGCTGTTCAGGGTGTAAAAATACAAGATGAAATTCTGCTTACCGCCACAGAAAAAAAACAGGTAAATACTTATTTAGCGCAAACAGCCGATGACAGCTGTGATCAACCTTGCCAACAAAACGCACTTGATAATTTAATAGGGGAAGTTCCCAAATTAGCAGAGATGGACGACCTACAAAACCCACAACTTGCTACCGTACTTTTACAACTATTAGTACTCAGTGAAAATAACGAAATAAAGCCTGCACAGTTAATAGAAGAAAAACCTGCACAAACAACCACAAATAGTATTTTGCAGTGGAGCAAAGGCATTATTCAAGACTTAGGCTTAGGTTTTGGCTGGGCTGCTGTTTACTTTACGTTGTTCTCGTTACTTTGGCGCGGCCAAACACCGGGTAAAAAGGTTTGTAATATCCGTGTTGTCGCCTTAAGCGGCGAGCCATTGGGTTTATTAGATTGTTTTGGTCGCTACGGCGGCTACGGTGCAGGCTTTGCCACCGGGTTATTGGGGTTTTTACAGATATATTGGGATCCAAACAGACAAGCTATTCAAGATAAGATATCAGCCACGGTAGTTATTCAGGGAAGTTTGAACCAACCAGTGAACGTTGAAACGGTTGTAGATGCAGTGAAGGAGTAACAAAAACTAACAAGATTATAAAAAAGAATAGCTATAAATAAAAAAAAGGTCTAAAATTAGGGCTTAATTTAGTTCTTTTTAGGTGTTTTATGAGACAAGTTTTAGCTGATTGTTCGGCAAGTATTTCAGAACTTAAAAAAAATCCAACGGCGCTTCTAAATGAAGCAGATGGCGCTGCAATAGCAATATTAAATCATAACAAACCTGCAGCTTATTTAGTGCCTGCACAAATGTATGAGCTACTAATGGAACAGCTAGATGATTATGAACTAACTAAAGTTGTTGAGAGCCGCAGAGGCGATTTATCTCAAGCGGTTGAAGTTAGTATAGATGACTTATAAGCTAAAGTTTTTACCTGCAGCACTAAAAGAGTGGGGAAAGCTTGCACCTCCACTTAAAAGCCAGTTTAAAAAGAAGCTTACTGAGCGCTTAGACAACCCGCATGTGCCTGCATCCAAGTTGCGAGGCTTTGATAATGTTTATAAAATAAAATTGCGTACGGCAGGATATCGCCTAGCTTACGAAGTTATTGATGACGAAGTTGTGGTTTATGTACTGGCAATTGGTAAACGCGATAAAGATGCAATATATAAAAAGTTAGCATCGCGAGTTGAAGAATAGCTTGGTTGCTGAGCTGTAAAAGCGGTGTTTTGATTCCTCAAAGAAAGCCAGACGTTTCTTTTTGGTTCGTTATTAATACAAGGATAGGTATGGAAGTCTTATCCGCAATATATTTATTTTTTACCGTAAATACAAATGCCTCAGAGTCTATTACTTTAGCCAAAACCTATCAGTTAAATCTAGCATTTTAACTGAACAGCGCGGTTATAGTGTTTATTTACCATCAAGTTATAACCAAGAACATTAACGGATATATCTTATTAATTATCGATGTCATGTGCCTTTGGGGTAATAATTATCTTAATCGCTATTTTAAAGGTGGAACCCACAGCACAGTAGCGGCGCTTAGTTGGTATTATGGATCATAAAATGATAAATGTTATGAATTCAGTAGAAAGTATTGCAAGGAAATAAAATGAGTAATAATTTTAATGAGGTGATAAAGGGCTTTTTTTGGGGAGTTGGGTTTGTAATCGCAACTCTTGGAGGTATCAGTGTATATGCGCTAACAATAGCAGCTGAAGTTGATAGTGGATTTAAAGAGCTGGTTTCTAATAAAGTATTAGATAGCACGTCTGATTTAAGTAATGATTACAAACTTACTCTCTCTGATATTTTTAAAGAAAATGGGCGCGTAAGAATAACCGCAGAGCTAAAAAATATAACCAACGAAAGCATATATGCTGGTGGTGTTATCGCTTCTACATTTGATGAGAACGGCAAATTTGTTGGTAATTGTTTAGGTAAAAGTGATGACATCTCCATAGAACCT
>NZ_PJBR01000023.1:0-42998 GCF_002863625.1 Pseudoalteromonas sp. MelDa3
GGTTGTAGAATTACTCTTTTTAGGAACGTATTCTACTATTTCAAATTGATTGCTTTTTAACCTTGAACCCATCCGTTCGCTGTGATCTAATAGATATTATTCACCCACGGTAAATCGTTATGGCCAACTACAAGCCTGACTTATCCTGCCAAAATAAATTCATTCCTATCAATTTCGCTGAGCAAATTTTGCCTGGCACCTTTGAATATGCCCTTTGTTATATCGTCGAAAATAAACTCGATTTATCGGGATTTGACGCGTGGTATAACAACGACAAAATGGGCGCTGCTGCGTATCCGCCTTCGGTAATGCTAAAGATTATTTTATTGGGCTATGCACATGGTTTTATCAGTAGCCGTCGGATTGCAAAGGCTTGCGAGCATAATATTTTATTTATGAGTGTGTCGGGTGATATCCAGCCACATTACACATCCATAGCGGGTTTTGTGGCTAAAATGCATGAACAGATTGAGCCGCTTTTTACGCAAGTGCTGATGATATGTGATGAGGAAGGCTTGATAGGCCGCAACATGTTTGCCATTGATGGGTGTAAATTAAAGTCCAATGCGAGTAAAGAGTGGAGCGGCACATTCGATGAGTTAGGGCGCAAAAAAGCAAAACTAGAACGCGCAAGCAAACGTATTATTGAACGCCACCAATCACAAGATGGACTGGGCGAAGAGTTGATAACTCAGGACTTAAAACAAAAAGAAAAGCTGGATAGAAGTGCAGATAAAATCACCGAGTTTTTAGCCACTCACGAAGAGAAAACAGGCAGTAAAGGCAAGCCTGTTAAAAGTAATATCACTGACCCAGATAGTGCGAAGATGACGACCTCAAAAGGGACAATTCAAGGCTACAACGGCATCGCGATAAACGATGATAAACATCAAATCATCCTGCAAGCACAAGCGTGGGGCTCAGTGGGCGAACAACAAACTTTACAGCCAGCCGTTGCACAATTAAAACAGCAGCTTGCTAAACTCAATACAGAAAAAATGGCAGATAAACACACCATCAAATTCACCGCAGACAGTGGGTTTAACAGCGAAGTAAATCTTGAGTTTATGGCGCAAAGTGGGTTCGATACCTACATTGCGGATAACCAATTTAGAAAACGAAATCCGCTATTTAAAGCCAGCGAAACATACGAAACTGAGCAAGAAAAGCGCCGACTAAAACGCAGCAAAGGCAAGCCTCGGTTATTTACCTCAGACGATTTTCATTATGATGAGGCAACGCAAACATGCCGCTGCCCTGCAGGCAATGCCATGTGGCGAAGCGGGGTCAATGTAAACAGCCATAACCAACAATACACACGATTCTGCGGTTACTTAAAAGATTGCAAAGTATGTCCACTACAACAGCAATGTATGCGAAAGCCACCCATTAAAACGGGGCGACAAGTACAGTTTATAAATAATGAATCACGCAAAAAGCTAAGCTATATCGACAAAATGAAAGTAAAAATAGACAGCCCCATAGGTCGACGACAATACAGCAAACGACTCGGGTGTATCGAACCGGTGTTCGGGAATATTACGGTGAATAAAGGCATGAATAAATTGACCTTACGGGGTCAAACGAAAGTGAATGCGCAATGGCAACTGTATTGTCTTGTTCATAATATAGAAAAGCTGCAAAACACGATGCATTAAGAAGGGTAAGCCCTTTCACCCTAAATAAAAGCCACTCAACCACCTTTAATCCCTTCCAAAACGCCAATTAAAACAATATCAAACACTTCTATATTCTGCGTAAAAATACAGTAATCAATTGAACCAAAATAGGAACTCAGCTATGGTTTGTTTATCAATAAAAACAAATTTAAAAACGAGTTAATCTACAGGCTCGTTATACGCACAAAGGACATGTAGTTGAATAACGAAGCTGTTAAACCAAAATACTTAAATTACACTGAGATATTGGGTTTTAAAATTCCTTTAGTGTGGTGTTCGTTAGCTATGTTAATTGGCCTAATATTTCATGAAGTTGTAGAAGCTATTTTAGTACCGCCGCTAACGTTATTGATGGTTTATATTTATCATAAAATAACCAGTTTTTTCCTGAGCTTTCAGGAACACAGTGGGATTTTGAGTGAGAAAGTTTATGGTGTGATAATTAGATTCATTTGGTTTAGTGCTGTACTTGGATTTTTCATATCTCTTTTTAGTGCCGCTTTTGAATCTGTAAACAACGAAGTAAATTTTGAATTTTTCAATGGTGTTTTTAGTATTGTCTATTTTGGTTTTGCTTTGGCAGCGGCTAATAAGTGGGGTAAAACCTATGTTCCCAAACATTAGCGTAATATGTGCGTATAACAAAAACATCAACTGGGAAACTACTCGCTGTAAAGCGCTCGTATTTTCCAGTTATATTAAGCGTTATGTGGCATGGAGTCAGCATTGAGTCAATTTGAACTAATTATAGGGTTGATAATCTGGGTATGGATATTCGTAAGCTCATTTCTGTTTAATTATTTGGAAAATAGTTGCATTGATAACATGCAAAAACATTCAGACTCAGAAATAGAGAACCCAAGTAAAAATTCTTGGATAAACCCTTTTGGTGGTTTTAAAAATTTATTGTTTTTTATTACCTATAAGCCTAAAACTTCTGACTCTACAGGTTTTGTTGTAGCGGCTAAAAATGGGAAAGTATTACAAGCGGTGTACTTCATTCAACTTATTTGTGTTGTTGGTGTATTTATAGCTTTTAAAGCTTAATAAAATTTACAGTACACTGCCACATAACAAGCACTTCAAACGTAACAAAAACAGTTGGTTAGGTTCCGCTTCGCTTCACATTTTAACCAACTATTTTTGTCCGCTTAAGTGGGCGTTAGCACTATCAGAGGTTCTATTGAAAGTTGAGAGTATTCGAGAATGCGAAAACGGTGAGTTTGTAGCAGATATACACCTTGAAAATGGTGAGCACTATTTCACAACCGAATACTTTTCTACTTTTAAAAAAGCAGATGAATGGGTTACACCTTGGTGTGAGTGGGCGAATAAAGTTTCTTTTGGGACTATCGATAGCGTTTATTATATTATTCAGGTACCAGACTCTTGGGCTGGACCACCTAAAAATGCACACCCTTTACATGGGCTATTTATAAAGATTGGTAGATCTAAAAATGTACTCCAGCGTTTACAAAATTTACAAACTGGTACGTATGGCCAATTAATTATTGGCGCATTAGAACCAGGAGGCTCTGCTAGAGAGGCTGAATTACACCAAAAGTTTTCTCATCTAAGAAGACAAGGCGAATGGTTTTCTTGTAATGAACCTCTTTTTAAACATGTTTTTCGTACATGGTATAAAAATAAAATGCTTCCTCCTGAGCACCAAGAGAAAATGCAAATACTTGCGCAGCGTAGTAATGATTACCGTATTATGCGTGATCTAATTGGTGGAGCACCTGATACAGTAAATCCATCGCTTGACGATGAATGGCACGGAACAACTTTTGTAGATCTAGTATATAGTTCTTTGGCAAAGTCGTTAAAATAGTGCTAACAAGACGATCCAATAAGGACAAAAACAGTTGGTTTTGCTCCAGCGTGAATTACAGTGACACCCAACCTAAATCTTGTAATGCTTTAAAAACGCTTAGAGTTAATTACAAGATCTCATTTTTTAATTGAATTTGGCTGTTGGAGTTATTTTACAGTCTCGTTAGTTGCCAAGGATAATAATGAGAACATTTCAGCTTTTAGGTTTTATACTTGCGATTGCCGGGTTTATTTTAGGCTATGTGATGCTAGCCCCAATTGATGGTGAAGCATCCGACGCTTCAGCAGGAGGTGCAGGTATAGGCATTATGCTTGGTTGGTCTGCGTTAATATTAGTGCCCTCTTCAGTAGCATTGTTCAACCATGAAGTAAGAGAACGCACTTATTTCAGAGGCAATTTTTGGCTAAACCTTTGGAAAGTAAACCTAATTATTTCTTTTGGATATATTGCCGTTGTCTTATATTTTGCTTACATATGGTTTAAGGGCAGCATTGGCAATTAATAAGACTTTAAATGCGTAATACCTTTAATTCATTCTTACCTACTAACACCTAACCCAAACTAAGTACTAATAACCATCAGGTTTAACACCATTAGCATTAAACCTGACAGCCCGAACTCAACCAATCAACGTTAATTAGTCGGCATTAAATAAATTTCTCGTACGCTGTTGCGCTGGTTTGCTTCAATAGCAAACAATACCGCGTCGGCTACATCTTGCGGGTCGAGTTTGTCGGGTTTAGCTTCATCAAAAAACGGGGTGTTTACCATCCCTGGTGCTATGGTTGTGCAGCGGCCGTTCCACTCGCTCATTTCTTGTGCTAAGTTTTGTCCAAAGCCATAAGCAAACCATTTAGTTGCACCGTAAATAGAGCCGCCAATTGGCTTACGGCCAGCGGCAGAGCTGGTTAATATAAAGTGACCTTTGTTTTGGCGTAAATGCGGCAGGGTTAATTTAGCAGTCCACAGTAGGGCTTTAATGTTTATATCAATCATGGTTGACCACTCATCGGGGTCGCCTTTTTCGGTGCCTGCGGTTGAAACGCCCATACCTGCATTAGCAAAGGCTACATCTAGTCGGCCAAACTTTTCAATGCCTTTGGTAACTACGTTTTCAAGTGCGGTAAAGTCGGTTGCATCTGCGGCTACGCTCAGTGCGTTATCTGATCCTAGCTCGGCAACAAGTTGGTTAAGTTGCTCTTCTCTACGGGCAGTTAATATGACTTTATGACCGTTGTTTACTAAGGTTTTTGCCGTTGCTTCACCAATGCCACTAGAAGCGCCGGTTATGAGTACTATTTTCTCTTTTGCCATGGTTTTTTCCTTATTAACAAATGAATAAAGGCGCAGCTCAATGCGCGCCATGCAGTTATTGCGCCATGTCAAAATTGACTGATAAATCGTCAGCTTGCGTTAGGCTAATTTGTTTTAGTTGATAAATATTAAAATCAGCATCTATTTGCTCTGCATCGTCTATGTGTGCGCTACATGTATAAGCAAGTTGATAGTTGCCTGGTGTTATGAATGCGAGTTCAAATTCGTATTCATTATCGTCTGCATCAAATACAACATTGGCAGTAGCTAACGGAGCGTTATCAGGCGTTTGGTCATCTATTTCATGAATATCTGTTGGGGTTTGTGCTTGCGCAGAGTAAAGGTAAACAGCATGGCCAAATGATGAATCATCAGCAGCAAGATCAATGTTATCAGTCTCGCAATTGTTTATAAGTGTTTGGCTTACAGTGCCTTCAATATCTTGTGATTCAGAGAGGTTTTGTAAACGCACACCGCGAGGTTTTAAAAATACTTCGTTATTATTTTGTGGATCAACCAATGATTTTTTTAAATCAAACTCTAATACAAACTCGTTGTCGGTTTGATTGAGTGTAAAGCCATCTAGCTGAATTTCGCCCACGCCATCATTACCTTTTCTTTTTACGATAAGCGGTGCAATGCTGCCGTCTTCATAAACTACGTGAGATGTTAAGCTAAGGTTGTTTGTGTCGCCGTTTATTACTTGCGCGCGGATCCACGAATAATCACCTGCAGGTACTTCTTGATCGTCAAGTAATTGAAAAATATCGTCGCCCGTATAGTCTAGTAAATTGACCATTTGCGCTAAGGTGGAATCGTTTTTAGAGCGAGTTTCAAAGCTAACTTCTTCACCTTCTTGGGCTTTAATTGTTATTGAATCAAATACAACGTTAACTTGTTTTAAACCAGTGACTGGAGCGTCGGAAATACCTAAACTAAAAGTTGCTTTATCACTTGTTTGTGGGGTTGTTTCAGCATCGTCATTTGATGAGCCGCAGCCTGCTAAGGCAAAAATAATAGCGCTACTTAATATAGTTGATTTAAAGTTCATGGTTGTTTCCTCTTATTCGATTTGTTAAGTGTATGTATTTAACCCTTAACCTAAATTGAATTAAAAATATGAGAAGTTATAACTTTTAACATGCTGTTTTAAAACGTTTTTAATTTCATCGATTTAATCGTTTTTTACTATATACTCGCGCCACTTCTTTTGAAGTCGGTTTTATTAGATTTAACCATTATTTTGCTGAGTTTCAGCCACATTTATCGGAACAAACATGAAAGATAAACTCTTAGCGTTTTGGCAAAGCCATTCAGAAACAATCATTACTTTAGGATACAAAGTGATTTTAGCGTTGGTGATTTTAGTTGCGAGTGCCTTAATTGCACGCTCGGTTAAAAAAGCGATTAAAAACTCTAAATCCCCATTAAAAAGAGTGGATAGTACGCTGCTTCCTCTTTTATCGAGTATTGCTGGTTATTTAGTTTATATAATTGGCGGTCTATTTATTTTAGATATTTTTGGCGTAAACACGGCAAGCTTAATCGCGCTAATGGGTGCTGCTGGTTTAGCTATTGGTTTAGCCCTTAAAAATACGCTGAGCAATATTGCTGCGGGTATTATGCTGCTAATACTCAGACCTTTTAAAATAGGCGACTTTGTTGATGCCAGTGGCACGCTTGGTACTGTGAGTGAAATAAACTTGTTTACCACTATTTTTAAAACCACCGACGGCCTTTATATAGCATCGCCTAACGGCAAAGTATGGGGTGGCAATATTAAAAACTTTACCCGTAATGGCAAAAGACGAATGGATATAGTGGTGGGTATTTCGTATGCCGACTCTATTGATGTTGGCTTAAATGTACTTAAAGAATTAGCCGCATCAGAGAGCCGATTACTCGCAGAGCCTGCCCCTAAAGTAATGGTAACTTCAATTGGCGAAAGCGCAGTGAACATTCAATTACGTGCGTGGGCTGTTAATGGTGATTATTGGCAAACTGTGTGGGATTTAAATAAACGTGTTAAAGAAGCCATTGAAGGTGCTGGGCTGAGTATTCCGTTTCCGCAGCGTACGCTGCATATATCGGAGTCTATGGCGTCGGCAGTAACTGTTAACAAAGATGCTTAAATATGTATTAACATAAACATAAGCACAAATAAAAATAGCGAGCCTTGGCTCGCTATTTTTGTATTAGCCTTAGTATTGACTGAGGGATTAACCTTCTAATTGAAAGTCGTACACTGAGCCTAAATTTAGTAGCTGCGTTAGCTCATCAAGTGCTTGGTAGCTTTCAGTTAATAGGGCTGAGTCTGCAAAGTCACTTGCGCCTAATTTGTCGCGGTAGTTACGTTTTGCCCAGTCACACAGTTGTGTGTATTTAGTATCAGTTAAAATAACCTCTGGGTTTACTGCAGCAAGTTCTTGCTCGTTAAGGGCCACACGTAAACGCAAGCAAGCTGGGCCGCCGCCATTTTGCATACTTTGGCGTAAATCAAAAAACTGTACTTGGTTTACTGGGTTATCAGCCATGATCATTTCTTCAATGTAGGCGTTAACTGCGCTGTTGCGTTTACACTCTTGTGGTGCCACTAACAGCATTGAACCATCTTCAAGACTCACTAGCTGGCTATTAAATAAGTAACTACTTACAGCATCGGTAATGCTTACTTTATCGGTAGGTACTTCAATAATATAAAATTCTTTATTGCCCACATACGCTTCGCGAATATCTTGCAGTGCCAAAGCTTGGTTTAAAAATGCTTGCTGGTGGCACAGTAATACGTTGGCGTTACCCACTGCAATTACATCGTTATGAAAAACACCTTGATCTATTACGTCTGGATTTTGCTGTAGTAAAATTTGGCTTGAATCTTTTAAGTTATGTAAACGACAAATTGCTTCTGAGGCTTCGAGTGTTTGCCTTGCAGGAAACTTAGCTGGTTTTGGTAATTGGCTGTTAAACGCGCTGGCACCAAATACAAACATTTCAAGGCCTTGCTCGCCGTGGCTGTCACAAAAACGAGTATGGTTTGCTGCACCTTCGTCGCCAAAAAAGCCTTGGTCGGGCAAATGGGTATGATGCGCAAAGTGCTTGTCGTTGTTAAACATAGCTTTTAATAAGCGTGTAGTGGTTGCAGGCTCTAATGAACGATGAAACTTATTATTTAAATTAGCTGAAGTAAAATGTACTTTGCCGTCGGTTGTATCTGGAGATGGCGATACCGTAGCTGCATTTGCTGTCCACATTGCAGACGCTGAATAACACGCGCGTAATAAAATAGGATCTGCTTTAAATGCTTTATGAATTACTTGTGCATCATTACCGGTAAAGCCTAAGCGGCGCAGTACGTTTAAGTCGGGGCGCGCATGAGGGGCAAATACACCTTGAGTTAGGCCTTTGTCGTGCATGGCTTTCATTTTTTCAAGGCCTTGAAGCACTGCCTCTTGAGGATTTGAAAAGCTTGCTGCGTTATTTAACGAGGCAACATTACCATACGATAAACCAGCGTAGTTGTGAGTAGGGCCAACTAAGCCATCAAAATTAACTTCCAAAGCGTGCATACACGTTCCAACTAAAAATTTTCAATAGGGTGCAACAATACAACGCAATAGGGTTGCTTGCAAAGTTATAAACGCAGTGTTTTTACTAATTTTTTGATGTTTTTATATGTGTGGTTTTTTGCAGGGAGCTTCGTTTTTATATTAGGTGGCTAATAAGTAATTAAATAAGGTTTATTCATAAATTTCATAGTGTGCAAAAGCTTAGCCTAAAGTAGGTTTATACATTTAAGCTTTATGCCAAGCCTTTACACAATACGATGCTACTTAACATAGGCGCGTTCTTTATCAGCGGTAGTGCGGGTATTTGTTGGGTCATTAACTTGCCAAACGCTAATGTCTAAACGCCATAAAAGGTAAAGGGTATGGTATAAGTTGAACATGGTTTTTCCTTGGTATTTTCACTGAACACATCAGTTTATAGGAAGAAGTATGCCAACATTAACTTGAATATTTTATGAATAGAAATCAGGTATTTAGTATTTAAGTGTAAATATGTACTAAAGAATTAGCACCAAAGAGGTGAAGTATTTTTAAAATATGCACCAGTGTGGTGTGTTTTTAACAAAAAGCCCTGCAACTATTGGGTCACTTAAATGTGCAAGGCTTTTTAAAAAATACAGTCACTTAAAAAGTAAATTAGCGGCCTACTTTTCCTTTTACTAAAGGCTCGAACGACATTACTTTAAACTTACCGTGGCTTTGATTTTTGCCATTATTAAGTACAGGCGAATTATGTAAATCGTCAACGGTAAAGTATATTTTATGATCGGCTCCGTAACTAAAACCATCAGGCCAGCTTAAGCGTTCGTCTTTAAATAATACTTCGTAGTCGCCAGTGGGTTTAACTACGCCAATTGCGCCATTGGTTATGTCGGTTACATATACGTTACCGCCGCCATCAACAATAATACCATCTGAAATTGGCTTAGTGCCGTAACGCGTAACTTTGTCTTCAAGCGCTTTAGCCGAAAGGCTCTTGTTATTTATATCGCTGGTGGCAATGCGGTAAACCGACGTGCCCGACATAGATCCAAAGTAAAGCCAATCTTCGTTAGGGTCAAGCGTAATAGGGTTAACACCTAAGCGGGCAGGTTGGCCGCCAAGGCTCATTGTACGACCATCAATAACCATATCGATATTTTCGGCTGTGGTGTAATGGCTCTTTTGTAATACTCTGCGTGCGACACCTGTTTTAAGGTTTACCGTAATAATAGCGGCTTGGCTGCCTTGGGCTGTATCGGCAATGTATACAACGCCATGCTTATTATCGATGACTAAATCGTTTAAAAACGAGGTGTCGGTAATGGTCGGTTTAGCCAGATAAATAATTTTGTGCAGTTGCTCTTTGTTTGTATCCCAACCTACTAAGCGCCCAGCGTGATCGGGTCCTGAAGTGTCGAGCATCCATAAAACGCCATCGCTTGATACGTTTATACCAAGCACATCGTAAAAACCTTTACCGTTATTGTACGCGTATGCCCATTCTTCATTAGGGTAGGGCTTAGTTGTACCATCGCTCAAAAGCTCCATAATTTTTTGCTTTTGACCAAAAAAGCCATGTACAGACAAAAACTTTCTGCCCGATGGGGTAATAGCAATATTACCTGGTGGGTGCTGCGCATCAAAAGTTGCTACTATTTTTAAATCAGCATTTTGATTAGCAGTATTAGCAGTATTAGCAGATACGGCGTTGCTACCTAAAAGTGCCGTGCTACACGCCGCAGCTAATAGTAATTTTTTAATATGAGTCATTTTTAAAACCTTTTAAAACACGTTTATTGTTTAAAAATTAAGAGCCTAATCGGCTAAGTCGTTTACTACTAAATCGAGCAGCTGCATCAACTGCTTCGCTTGTGTTGCATCTACACTATCAAATTTACATAAAATATTTTTAGGAATATCGGCTGCTTTTAACTTAAGTGATTGGCCATGCTGGGTTAGCTGCACTAGACGTTTGCGTTTGTCGTGCTCATCTTTAATAACAGCAAGTAATGATTTGTCGCTCATTTTTTTGAGTATTTGGGTCATTGCACCGCCGTCTATCGCGGTTTTATCTATTAGCCCTGCAATTGTTATTTCGTCTTGCTCCCACAGCGCCATCATTACTACGTATTGCGGGTAAGTTAAATTAAGGGCAGCAAGAGGTTCTCTATAGGCACGCGCAATGCTGTTTGATGCCATATATAAGCGATGGCATAACTGATTTTTTAATTTTAATTGCTCAAACGACATGTTTTTCCCTCTATACGATAAATGCATTTTAATTTGCATGCAAAGTATTTGCAATCTCTAATTACTTGATCTATTATTTTGCACACAAACTAAATTGATTTATATTTTAAAACTTTGGAGTTCATTATGAATGTATTACAAAACGTAGCTTACACAGCAAAAGCAACTGCAACTGGCGGCCGTGAGGGCGTAGCTAAATCTGATGATGGTCGTTTAGATGTAAATTTATCAACACCTAAAGGTTTAGGCGGAGACGACGGACAAGGCACTAACCCAGAGCAATTATTTGCCGCAGGTTATGCAGCATGTTTTATTGGCGCACTTAAATTTGTAGCAGGTAGCGAAAAAATAGATTTACCAAGCGACACACATATTAATTCACAAGTGTCTATTGGTGCTATTGAAGGCGGTTTTGGTATTGCAGTAAAACTAGCTGTATCACTAGGTGATATGGATAAAGCTGCAGCGCAAACGCTTGTAGATAAAGCACACCAAGTATGCCCATATTCAAACGCAACACGTGGCAATATTGAAGTAGAGCTTTCAGTTATTTAATAACTAAATAAAGAAAAATTATAAAAGCACACAACGACAATTAGTCGTTGTGTGCTTTTTTGCGTTTAAGGTATAAAAACTAAATATACGATAAAACGTATATTCACTATTCCATATGTTGTTATTTTGTTTTATTGTGTATGCATAAGCACAGTGAGGACAGTATGGAACAATTCAACCCACTTCAATTTTATAAATGCCTAGCGGACGATACACGTTTAAAAGCAATGCTGCTAATTAGCCACGAAGAAGAGCTGTGTGTATGCGAGCTTGTTGCTGCACTTGAATTAAGCCAACCTAAAGTGTCTCGCCATTTAGCACAGTTAAGACAATGCGGATTATTAAGCGACCGTAAACAAAATCAATGGGTGTACTACAGTATTAACAAAGCACTGCCAGAGTGGGCTAAAAATGTATTAACGCAAACGCTTACTGCTAACTCTTCATTTTATCAAAACGATTTAACGCGCTTAAACGCTATGGGTAATCGCCCTGAACGTGCAGCTAGCTGTTGTAACTAACTAATAAATTAACTTATTAAAGGTATTTAATTATGACTATTAAAGTAGGTATTAACGGTTTTGGCCGTATGGGACGTTTAACACTGCGTGCAGCAGTTGATTGGCCAGAAATAGAGTTTATTAAAGTAAATGATGTAGCGGGCGATGCTAAAACACACGCACATTTAATTGAGTTTGACTCAGTGCACGGACGCTTAGCGCAGCAGGTTACTAGTGATGATAATAGCTTTAGTGTGGGTAAACACACGATTGCAGTTACCAACAACAAAACCATAAATGAAACTGATTGGTCAGATTGCGATGTAGTAATAGAGGCCAGCGGTAAAATGAAAACCACTGAGCTGTTAAATCAATATTTAGCGCAAGGTGTTAAGCGCGTTGTAGTAACAGCACCAGTAAAAGAAGACGGTATTTTAAATGTAGTAATGGGTGTAAACGATGACCTATATAACCCAAGTGAGCATAAAATTGTTACAGCTGCTTCTTGCACAACTAACTGTTTAGCGCCAATAGTAAAAGTACTCCAAGAAAAAGTGGGTATTAAGCACGGCTCAATGACCACTATTCACGACATTACTAATACCCAAACGATTATAGATGCCCCTCATAAAGATTTACGCCGTGCGCGTTCATGCGGTACTAGTTTAATACCAACAACAACAGGCAGTGCAACAGCCATTACGCATATTTTTCCTGAGCTTAAGGGTAAATTAAACGGCCATGCTGTGCGTGTACCTCTTACTAACGCGTCAATTACCGATTGTGTTTTTGAGCTAGAGGGAGGTGTTACACAAGATGAAGTAAACACTTGGTTTAAAAATGCTGCAAATAACGAGCTAAAAGACATTTTAGGCTACGAAGAAAGACCGCTTGTATCTATAGATTATAAAACAGATCCACGTAGTTGCACCATAGATGCGCTTTCAACTATGGTAATTAACAATACTCAGCTTAAATTATACGCTTGGTATGACAATGAGTGGGGTTATGCAAACCGTACCGCTGAGCTAATGCTTAAAGTTGCACAAAGTGATGTGGTTTAATCTCGTTTAAAAAGGTTTAAATTCATGCTTGCGCAGTTAGCTAATTTACCAAGCTCTATAAAACAATATTTAATAATTACCGGTAATTACTGGGCATTTACCCTTACTGATGGCGCACTAAGGATGCTGGTGGTGCTGTATTTTCATCAGTTGGGTTATGGTGCATTTGCAATAGCCATGTTGTTTTTGTTTTATGAAATTTTTGGCGTAATCACCAATTTAGTAGGTGGATGGCTAGGAGCACATCTAGGGTTAAACAAAACCATGAATGTAGGGCTTGGGCTACAGCTTGTAGCTTTGGCCATGCTTTGCGTTCCTGGAGATTGGCTAACCGTTGCCTATGTTATGGCAGCGCAAGCACTGAGTGGCATAGCTAAAGACTTAAATAAAATGAGCGCAAAGAGCGCCATTAAGTATTTAGTACCACAAGACGATGCAGGGCAAAGCCAATTATATAAATGGATTGCCATACTTACAGGCTCTAAAAATGCGTTAAAAGGAGTGGGCTTTTTTTTAGGTGGCTTGCTACTTACCGTATTTGGTTTTGTGGGGGCATTAATAAGCCTAATTGCTTTACTTAGTGTTGCGTGGGTTATTAGTTTAATTTTTTTAAAAGGCGATATTGGTAAAGCTAAAAACAAACCTAAGTTTAAAGAATTATTTTCTAAATCGCGGGCAATCAACTTACTTAGTGCAGCGCGTTTATGCTTATTTGCGGCGCGCGATGTATGGTTTGTGGTTGCATTGCCGGTTTACTTAGCCGCTCAGTTTAACTGGGATCACTGGTGGGTAAGCGGCTTTATGGCTTTGTGGGTAATTGCTTATGGATTGGTGCAGTCGCAAGCACCGCGTATAACAGGGCAAAGTGATTCAAACTCACATTCAGTCAAAAAAGCGTATTGGTGGGTTGCTCTATTAAGTGGCGTAACTGGCATTTTAGCGTTGTTGATGCAATTTGATGTAGCGGTACATTTTACGCTTGTAATCGGCTTACTTATTTTTGGTGGTGTATTTGCTGTAAATTCATCGCTGCACAGTTACTTAATAGTAAGTTTTGCTAAAAATGACGGGGTGTCCCTCGACGTTGGTTTTTACTATATGGCTAATGCAATAGGGCGCTTGCTTGGTACGGTGCTTTCTGGCTGGGTTTTTCAAGTGTATGGGCTTAGTGCATGTTTATGGGTGAGTGTGTGTTTATTAATTGCGGCCTCAATCACAACGGCACGCTTAGCTAAACTTTAAAAAACTCAACATATTGTATTAAATTCAGTTTCTTTAACGATATTCATAGCTTCGTTGGTTAGATCTACTAAACTATATCAGTAGTTTTAATTTAAGGGTGAGATGAATGCGGGAAATATCGCTAGCAAAAAAATTACTTTGGCTTACTGTCGGAAGTATATTTATCACTGTATTAGTGCTTTCGAGCATTTTGTGGTGGCAGTTATCTGCAAGTAATACCGAACTAGCAAGCAAGTCAGAAGATTATATTGTTGCTGAAGTTGAAGAAAAGTTGAATGCAAATGCAGCAATATATGGTGAAAAAATAGCGGGCTTTATTAACGAAGCTTACCGAGTGCCATACTCTTTAGCTGCGTTATTAGGTGATGCTGCTAAAAGCGAAAGCCTTAGTCGCGATACAGTAGTGAGTATTAATCGCTCTATTTTAGAACAAAATAGATTACTATCATCTATTTACTCTCAGTTTGAACCAAATGCGTTTGACGGACAAGATTCAAATTTTACAACCGGCTATAAGCACTCGGTTAATGGCGATGGTACGCTAGAAGTTTATATAACACGCGATCAGAATAACGTGATTGAGCAGCAAAAAGTAGCTAATGCCGCTGATAAATATATTACCTCACTTAATGAGTTCGGCATTCGTGAAGCGCATTGGTACTTGTGTGCAAAAGACACACTCAAGCCTTGTATTATGGAACCGTATTTATACGAAATCCCATCAGGCGATTCAGTAATGCTTACCTCATTAACAGTGCCTATTTTAAAATCGGGTCAGTTTATTGGTTTAGCGGGTGTTGATTTAACACTGCCGACCTTTCAGGCCATGACTGAGGAACTTTCTAAACAGCTTTATAATGGCCAAGCTAAAGTAACCGTGCTTAGCGATATTGGTTTAGTAGTGGGAAGTAGCCATTATAAATCTAAATTAGGGCGCCCATTCAAAGAAGCTGTTAGTTCTAACTTGTTTAAAGAGCTTGAAAAATTTAAGGGCCAAAAAGGCATATTTAAAACATCATCTGAGTACTTAGTTAATTACCCTATAAATATAAAGCTAGCTAATAGACAGTGGTCTTTACTTATTGAAGTACCTAGTAACTTAGCTTTAGCGGGCCCTGATGCACTGTCACAAGATATGGCCGATACTGCAAACGATTTAGGCGCGATGATTTTAATTACAGGTGCTGTTATTGGCGTTATTGCATTTTTAATAATGAAATTTGTTATTGGTAGCGTGGTTGCGCCTCTTCAGCAAATTCAACAACGTGTAGATAACTTAGCAAGTTCTGAAGGCGATTTAACGCATACACTTCATGTTGAAACTCATGCAGAGCTAATTGCTTTAGCTGGTGGCTTTAATGCCTTTTTATCTAAGTTACGTATTTTAATTACAGAACTTAAAGATGTGTCTGATCAAACCAAGCAACAAGGTGAAATAGCGCAGCATATAGCTATTGATACTAAGCATAATGTTCAATCTCAATTTCAAGAAATTGAAAGTGTGGTAACGGCTATGAACGAAATGAGCGCAACAGCACTCGAAGTCGCCAGAGCATCAGAGCAATCAGCCCAACAAGCCGATGAAATAAACAGCTTGGTAGTAAGCAGTGAATCGAGCTTATCGTCAGCAATGACACAAGTTAAAACAATGTCTGAAGAAATTAAAGAAGCTAATCAAGCCGTTGAAAAAGTAGCTTCGCGCAGTAAAGACATTACGCAAATATTAGATGTAATTCGTACTATTTCAGAACAAACAAACTTACTTGCACTTAATGCAGCTATTGAAGCTGCGCGCGCTGGTGAACATGGCCGAGGCTTTGCCGTTGTTGCTGATGAAGTACGTGCACTTGCTTCTAAAACGCGTTCATCAACAGATGACATAAGCCAGTTAATTGATAGCTTATTATCTGAAGTGGGTAATGCGTCTACCGTTATTGAAAAAGGCGTAGTACGTGCGCAAAATGCTGTTGATGAAACATCAGTAGCTTTTGATGCTCTGCACAGTGTTGTCGTTAAAGTTGATGAAATAACCAATCAAATTACACATATTGCAACCGCTGCTGAAGAACAAAGCTTAGTGACCGAAGAAATTAACCGTAATTTAACGCTTATATCTGATGCCGCCTCGCAACTTGCTGACTTATCTACACAAGCAGGGGATAGCAGCGAAGCGCTTAACAAACTTGTTGCGCAGCAAGACTCAGAGCTAAATAAATTAAAAACATAATACTTATTAAGTATTCAGATAAAATAAAAACGGCAGTAATTTAATTACCGCCGTTTTTTATTCAAATTATTGATTGGAAGGTGTTTATAGGCTTTTTATGATCTTGAACATTTGATTGATCATAGGCTGAGCAAGAGACTCTACACCTGGGCGATTAAAGTAACCACGTAACCCAGTAAATTGAACTTCAAAAAAACGTGCATATTCTTGCGCTGATATATTATTACTCAACTCACTGTTTTCAATTGCTTGCTCAAAAAGAATCGAAAGATAGTTTTCAAACTTATCAGCTAAATCTAAACTTAGTTGATATAAATTGCTATCTTTATCGGCAAACTCGCAATTAGCTTTTACCAACATGCAAATAGCACTCGGTGTACTTTCTTTCTTTGTGACGACATCCTCAACAAAAGCACGTAAACCACCAAGAATGCTGTCTGATGTAGATAGGCATTCTTTAATCTGGCTTTCCATTTGCACTGTGTAGTCTTTTAGCGACTCAATATAGAGGCCTTCTTTTGAACCAAAAGCAGAATAGATACTTCCTGGGCGCATGTTTACAACATCTTGTAAATCACGCGTCGAAGTTGCATGGAAACCCTTTTCCCAGAATAGCTGACTTGCAAGGCGGACAACTGTCTCGCGCTCAAACTTCACCTTATTAACCATGTTGTTTCTCAATTAATTTGAACATTTGCTCAATTTTAACTTGAACAGTCGCTCAAAATCAAATATTATGTGTCTCGAAGTTACTTAAACCTAATTATTTATTGGAGCTAAACATGGCAGAATTTACTTTATACACAGCAGATAACGCACCTGAAGAATCAAAATCTTTAATGGCTGATTCAGTAGCTGCATTTGGTATGGTACCTAACTTACACGCAGTGATGGCTGAAGCACCAACATTACTTAAAGGTTACCAAGTACTGCATGAGCTGTTTCAAAAAACATCGTTCAATGCAGAAGAGCTTACAGTGGTATGGCAATCAATTAATGTTGAGCACGCGTGCCATTACTGTGTACCAGCACACAGCGCCATTGCTGCGTCAATGAAAGTTGACCAAGGTGTTGTTGATGCACTTGTAAATAAAACACCACTTGAAAATCCTAAGCTAGAAACTCTTCGTGAAACAACACTAGCAATGACACGTGAACGTGGCGTGATCAGTGATGAGCAAATCGAAAAGTTCTTTGCAGCAGGTTACGGCAAGCAGCAACTACTTGAAATTATTGTTGGCTTATCTCAAAAAGTAATGAGCAACTACACTAATCATCTTGCAGATACACCTGTAGATGCACCATTTAAAAAATTCGTAAAATAATTTACAACTTTTAAAGAGTGAAATAACAAAAAGGCAGCCTAGGCTGCCTTTTGTATTTATAAATCGCAGCTATTTAAATTTAACCACTTTTGTACTGCGGGTATAAGTACGGCTTTCAGGTTTAGTCCACTCACCCTTTTTAAGATAAGAGGTCGATACAATAAATTTATCGTCTTTCAAATCACTAGTCGATTTAACCTTTGTGATCCCATCTTTGCTGCCTGTTACATCTTCATAAGCGACAAACTGAGTAGGGCTTAATACCTTCATAATCCCTTTTGTATAAAATCCTGCGGTGGTAAAGTAGTAAAATACGAGTGACTGCTTTTTAGTATCGTAAAAAATCATCGACTCGCCACCATACTCACCTTCATTAATTGAGTGCATAGTGTGTATAGCCTTACCATTTAGCGCGCGTTCCCATCTACCCACATCTTGCACAGGTTTTGCACCTTCAGGTACTTTAAAGTCTGCTTGCCACGTTCCTAAGTAAGGTTTAAACACTTCTAGCTCTTTATCAAGGTTACTGGCAGTTTCATTAGCAAAGCTACTAAATGTGCACAAACATAATACTAAGAATAGAGATTTAAAATATGTCATAATTTGACTCTTGTTGTTAGGTTTTTATAAGCCCAGTATAGGTGATAATTAATTGATAAAGAAAATATTAATAACGTTCTCATTACTTTATTTAGCTGCCATTTGGCTGGCTTACCCACTGCAATACTTACCCGTTTATATACCAATATATGTACCTGGTTATATAAGTGTATTAAGTGCTATAACCTTTTTAATGTACGCGTGGGATAAGCGACAAGCTAAACGCTCTTCACATACAAAAGTAAACCGCACACCAGAACGCACACTGCAGCTTCTTGCATTATTTGGAGGATGGCCAGGGGCATTAATTGCTCAACAATTACTTCGTCATAAATCGCAAAAGCGACGTTTTATTATTGTGTTGTGGTTATGTGTTTTAATTAATGTGGGATGCAGTATTGTCGCTATTTATTTTCCAGATTTATTGTTAGGTTAACGTATAAATAGGAAAAGAGCTTTTTATGACCAATACAAGATCGGCCAGCGTGACTTTAACGCTTATTTTATTTTTATTAATACCAATGCAAGGATGTGCAGACATGTTTGGTTTTTTTAATAAACAAGACGTTACGTTGTCGTTGCCTGTAAAAGGCAGACTATTAAACAATGATGAACCTCAACAGGGCATTAAAGTAACAAGAGAGCTGATTTATGGTGATACTTATATTGATGAAGCCATAAGTGATAGCAACGGCTACTTCTATTTTAATGAAAGAACAATACGAAGTTCAAAGCCTTCAAATATGTTTTTTAATAGCTCTTTGCTACAGAGTATTTATATTGAAAACAAAAAAGATGAAGATTCAATATTATGGTACGCCACAATACAGTTCACCGAAGAGCAAGCACTGCTGTCTGATATATTAAATAACTTTGAATGCGAACTTAGTGAAGCGGCTATAACGTACGATATACCGATAAAAAACTCGGGGCAATTTTATACAGTTTATACACGTTGTAAGTTGTAGAAATTAGTGAGAAGTTTGATAAAGCCACTAATGTGCATCTATTAGTGGCTTTAATATGACGATTAACGTTTTAACTGTGCTTCTTTTTGGTTTAGTAAACGAATTATAGGGTTTAGCTCTAATATTTTACTTTTCAAAATATAACCAATAATTAGTCCAGCTATAAAGCCACCAATATGCGCACCATAATCAATGCCATCAGGACCTGTTACTGCACCAAAAATATTAAATCCTAACCAAATAGCAAAAAACCATACTGCAGAAAGTTTCTTCTGATAAATTACAAACATAAAAGTAAGGCTTGCGTGTCTAAACCACATTAAGTACATGCCAAATAAACCTGCTATGGCACCACTTGCCCCCACACCGGGTATATTCGACATTGGGCTTACAATGTAGCTTGCAAATGATGCGAGTAGTCCACAGGCTAAATACCACAACAGAAAGCGTTTATGACCTAAAACATCTTCTAAGTTATCGCCAACTATATATAAAAAGTACATGTTGCCGACTAAATGCATTATAGAGCCATGTAAAAATACGCAAGTTAATACAGTCCATAACTCATTACCTTTGCTTAAATCTGCAGGTGTCATAGCAAAGTTATCAATAACATAGCTAAATGAGCTTGGATTTAAAAAATAAAGTGCAAAAATCAATGTATTTAAAATAATAAGGCCGCGAGTAACCCAAGGCGTTTTTTGTGGTTTAATATTATATTCAACGGGCATTTGAGTTAGAAATTGGAACAGGTAGGTTTTCCAACTTACTTTTTGATTTAGCTCGCCTAAACTCGCTTTTATTTCAGGGCTTTTTTCTACACTTTCAAGCTCATCTTTATCAATCCATGTGCCATCGCAGTGTCTACAAACATCAATTTCGGTATGAAAAGCTTCAAGTAAATGAAAGCGTTCTAAACTTTTTTTACAATCAGGACAGTCAAGCTCAGAAATCCCTAATGGCTCACCAAAGTGAGTTTCAAATTTATCTCCTTCAGGGCCGTCATTTATTTCTGAAATCATCCGGTTTACTTCATTTTTTTCGAACCATAAACCGCCACACTCACGGCAAATATCTATTTCTTCACCTTGATAATTGGTTGCTTCTAATGGATGGTCTTTACAATGAGGGCAGTTCTTAGTTAGCATTTTCAAGTTCCTTTAACGAACCAACAGAAATATCATTCTGCTGTAATTCCATTTTTAATTGTTTAGCGCTATTTTTTAATGCTGGTAGTGTTTGAGTTTTAATTAAGTTTGTTATTTTTGCTAATTCGATAGAGGCTTGCTTAGCAGACATTTTGCGATTTATTGCGGCATTAATGATAAAGTCGGCTCGAGAATAAAACCGACGTATTTTAGTTAAAAACTCACTCGGTGTTTCAAGCGTAGTAGGAGAAAACTGCATGGTTTTCCATATATATTGCTCAAGTGTGGGTTTAAAAAACTCCATCTCTGATGTTGGAGGACTCTTCGCTAAGCGTTCTGCATACTCAGCTACCGTGTTTGCATTATCATTAACTTCGTCATAAAGTGATGTACGTAAATAGTAGTTATCTTCCATCTTGCTAAATGAATCAAACTTAAGTGCTTGTTCTAAACCGCTTTGGGCCGCCAGAAAAACACCAAATACAGTAGAAATAACCATAAAAAATTGATTTAACCAAAAGCCTGTGCTTTTTAGTTCTTTATGATCGACCGTTTTAAGGGCTTGAGTGAATTTTTGAGTAGCTACAGGTGGTTTTGTATTGTTTTCTGGGGTGTGATTAGTTGGTTCCAACAGCTTGTTCCTTGAATATTTGCTTCCTTTTAAGGTGCACAAGAATACTTAAAAATTAACCAGTTATCAATGCTCCTACCAACATTGAATATACTTTTTACATATATACGTATATTAAAGAAACCACTCGAGTATAGCCTTTCCCTTAAATTTTAAATTGTTTTTTAAATCATCTCACGATCCAACTAAACGAGAAACATCATAGTTCTATATTAATGAATAGAGAGTTTTTGTAGTGCCGGAGGCTATTTTGTTAGCAAAGTAAAGTATTACCAATAAATGGACTAAAAAGTCCTTCTTTAATAACTCAATAATGAGGCGTAGTTAGCTTTTATATTTAAGGCGTTGTTGGCTCAACTCCTAAGAGGGGTATTTATTTTTGTTATACAAAAGTGGAGAACTTTTTATACAGGCAAAGACTATGTATTTAAAAGCACAGCACCACTTTTATTCTCGCCTAAATGATCATCTTTATTGTAAATTGGACAACTTTTAAGTGATAAACAACCACATCCTATACAGCCGTCTACTTTGTTGCGCAGGCGTTGCATATGCGCAATTCGCTCATCAAGTTGCGCTTGCCAATGTTTCGAAAGTGCTGACCAGTCTTGTTTTGTTGGTGTGCGGTTGTCGGGTAGGGTAGCTAAGGTGTTTTTAATTTCTTCGAGCGTAATTCCCATCGCTTGAGCTGCTTTTATTACAGCTACACGGCGTAATACATCCGGTTTATAGCGTCGTTGATTACCATTATTTCGCCAGCTCTTAATTAAAAACTTAGTTTCGTAAAAATGAAGAGTAGATACTTTTACACCACTTCTTTTTGCTACATAACCAACGGTTAGGTTGGCCTCAGTTAATTTTTTTTGTCCTACTGACATTATTTTAATCCTTTAGTTGACCTCAATATAACTTAAGGTTTTAAGCTTCATTCAACATTAAAAAAGGAGCTAACTAAATGCAACAAAAACTTGAGCGTAGTACGGTTATTGTTTATTCAAGCGCACGTAAAAATGGTAATACACAGGCGCACGTTAACGGATTTGCAGAGCAAAATAATGTGCGTGTAATATGCTTAGATGATTACAAAATTGCGCCGTACTGCTATAACAAAAACTATAAAAATGATAATTTTTACGCTGTGTTTGAAGCACTTTTAACGTATGACCATTGGGTGTTTGCTTCGCCAGTTTATTGGTACAGCACCACAGTACAAATGAAATTATTTATTGATAGAATAACCGATTATATGGACGATGAAGCATTAAAACCTAAGCTTCGTAGTTTACGTAGTAAGCATTTTTCAGTGCTTTCGAATGCGTCATCAAGCGAAGCTCCCGCCTGTTTTGTAGATCAGTTTAAAAATACGTTTAGCTATTTAGGTATGCAGTTTATTAACCACAACCATAAAAGTACCCAAAAGGTTGCTTAAATTGCAGCCTTTTTTGGTTGTCTCTGGTAGTTTAGTAATACGCTTAAAAAACAAAGGATAGTTTAATGAAATATTTACTATGGTTAGTACTAATTTTTAGCCCGTTTATTAATGCTAATGAGCAACCAATTAAAGGGTTTGGGAATTATTACAATGTTCCTCAACATGATGAAATAAATGACTCTACGGTATTTAAAATAGCCTTTGATGTTGCAGATGGCGCTAAAAAAGGTGAGCAGAACAATTCAATGAACTCACTTGCACGTTTTATTAATATGCATGTAGCACACGGTGTAAAGCCAGATAACATTCAATTAGCGTTAGTTGTGCACGGTAGTGCAAGTGTTGATGTGTTAGCTAATAGCGAATATAAAAAACGTTTTGACGCTGACAATAAAAACCAAGCGTTAATTGAGCAGCTACTTGCTAATAACACTAAAGTGTATGTTTGCGGGCAATCGGCTACTCACTTTAAAGTAACGCCAGAGCTTTTAATTGATGGCGTAAAAATGTCACTTTCTGCGATGACAGCACATGCTCAGTTACAACAACAAGGTTATACACTTAACCCATTTTAATGACTCAAATGATAAAAAATATACTCTGCTTTGGTGATTCTAATACCTGGGGATTAAACTCTATAACGGGTAAACGCTTTGATGAAAATACCCGTTGGACATCGCTATTAGCTAAAAATTTAGAGTGTGCTTTTGCTATTATTGAGGCGGGGCAACCTAACCGCACGTTAGTGCATAACCCGCCTTTTGATGGTGTGCTGAGTGGTGTTAGCTATTTAAAGCCTTATTTAGAGGCGCATCGAATTGACTTTATTATTATTGCCCTTGGTACAAACGATCTTAAAAAACGTTTTAATTTAACACCTAGTTTAATAGCAGATGGCTTAAATGATTTAATTAACTCAATACATAGTTATTATCAGAAAAGTAGTACTTTAAAATCACCTAAAATTATTATTGCTAGCCCACCTAAAATAAGAATTACCGAGCAGTATTCGCGTATTTATGAAGATGCAGATATAAAAGCAACAGAGCTCTCTAGTGCATTTAAAAGTGTTGCGGCTAATAATAAATGTACCTTTATTGATTTTAATACATTTATTAATGTAACAACCGGTGATGGGGTTCACTTTGAAAGTAATCAGCATATAACTGTAAGCACTAAAATCACTCAACTGGTTCGAAATTTGCTCAACAATTCTTGAATCTATCTATTTGAATTTAGTACGACTTATGTAATCATCTAAAAAAAACGACATAAATTAACAACTTCGAGATGCTATGAAAAAGTACCAACAAAAATCTATTATAGCCATTTTAACCGGAGGGTTGGTATTTGTAGCTGGCTGTTTTATTTTGCTCAACTTTGCAGCTCAACAATTAACAGCACAAACAAAATCTGATGCTGAGTATATTCTCACTCATATAGAAGGTGCAATTGCAGAGAGGCGTCGAATACTTACCCCATTAAATAAGCTTGCGTTTAAACAGTGTGACAACACAACTCTTCTTGAGATGCGCCGCGCTTTATTTGATGCAAAATATGTAATTGATATAGGCTTTTTTAAAGGTAACCAGCTAGTTTGCACTACGGGTGCAGGCTTATTAAGTAAACCAATTAACGACAAACAGCCTGACTTTATTCGAGATGATGAACAGGTGAGGGTTCGTTTTGAGCCAGAGCTTTATCTATTATTATTTAGTGAGCGCCCTATGGAGGTAATTATAGTCAGACAAGGGGACTATAATTTAATTATGCAGAGTACGCCTTTTACCAACATTGGAATTACTGCGCCAGATTGGGAAGTTATTTATAAAACACCAAATGCTTTGCATCATTTAGCAGGTAAAGAAGGGCTATATCAGCAGGTAAAAAGTAATATTTTTTTTCCTTACGAAACTAATTCAGTTTGTAGTTCTACAAGTAGTCAATATTGTGTAGTAGTGCGCTTACCTTGGAGTCTGTTTTTTTCTAATAATCACTTATTATTAATAATTTCGTTAATTTTAACGTGTTTAGCGGGCATATCGAGTGCGTTAATAGTTGATGCGAGAATTGCTGCACGCCGCTCTACCAATCAGCGTATTCGTAAAGGACTTAAAAAGGGGTCATTTTATTGGACTTACCAGCCCATTATTTGTTTGCAAAGTGGCAAGCTGATTGGTTGCGAGGTACTTGCACGTTTTGAAGATAAGTACGGAGCTTTATTTCCTGATGAGTTTATTCCGGTTATCAGAAAAAATAATTTAACATGGACTTTTACTGAAGCAATGATTGCAACGGCAATAAAAGAGTTAACCTCTATAGAGGTATTGCCAGAAGGCTTTAAAGTGTCGCTTAATATATTTCCGTGTGATGTAGAGCTGGGTAATGTGTCGTTACTGCCGCAAATTACAGAGCTTACCAACTCACGCTTTATTATTTGTTTAGAGATAACTGAAGACGAATACCTTGATACAAGTATCGCGCATGCTCATTTTAGAACCTTGGTTGAGTCGGGATTTAACTTATCATTAGATGACTTTGGTACGGGTTACTCAAATTTAAGAAACTTACAAAATTTGAGTTTTCATCAACTAAAAATTGACCGTACATTTGTACAAGATATAGCCACTGAGGGCTTAAAAGCCTCTATGATCCCAAATATTATGGAACTTGTGCATAAGTTTAATTATACCTGCGTAGCAGAAGGGATTGAAACTACAGAGCAAGAAGCTATTTTAAAAATGGCGGGGGTACATTACGGACAAGGTTGGAAGTATGGCAAGGCCATGACCGCGTCTAAATTTAAAAATTACATAGCTAATCAACATTTTTAGATCTCAGCTGCCATACTAAGCGTATCGTTATGAAATATAAAAAATATTAGGTTTATTATGATCAAATTAATATTAAGTGCTTTTGCATTTTTACTACTTAGTGCATGTACAACACAATACCCAAACCAACAATTAACAGGTAAACAGTTTCCAAGCATTAGTGGCGAAAGCTTAGAACAAAATATGGTAAATATACCTAGCGACTTTAAAGCAGATAAAACACTACTGCTTATTGGTTACAAACAAGATAGCCAATTTGATATAGATCGTTGGTTAATTGGCTTAGATATGGCAGGCGTTACGCTTCCTACTTACGAGCTACCTACTATTGCGGGCATGGCACCACGCATGTTCAGCACATTTATAGACAGCGGTATGCGCAAGGGCATCCCTAAAGAATTATGGGGTGGAGTAATCACTATTTATAAAGACGGTGAAGCGGTTCAAAAATTTACAGGTAATGAAAGCCCGAATAACTCACGTGTTGTACTTATAAATAGCAGCGGCGAAATTTTATATTTTTATGACCGAGGTTTTTCGGTAGATGCGTTAAATAAATTAAAAGCGAGTATAGAATAATTGATCCTAAAAGTTAGTTTAGGCTAATGCATATTTAAGGCTTTATAAGTTACTAATCCGATCTGTTATTTATCTTATAAAAGCAGTTTTTAAAATGAAATAAATGATGGTTATATGCTGATTTTATTCGTCTTTATTTATTTTAGGATGAAATATAATAATATCGCTTTAATACCAAAATCTGATTGTAAGTTGTATTTGGTTTCGGTAATGTGGGGTAAATGTTTCAAGGACGAAATTTATGCTAGATAAAAGCTCAGTATTTGTAAAAACAACATTTCAAACATCTTTTCACTCACATAATTACACCGCTATTTTAAGAACGCTTCAAGCATTGTTTAGTGATGTTAAAATGTATGATGCTGTGCCTAAAACTGAGCAGCGAGCTAATTATGATTTGTTTTTAATCGATGGTGCTAAAAGCAAATGGCAAGACCTCATTCCTGCAGATCTTATTTGTTTAGCTAAACACTATAACGTTGTCATTTTTAATGTTGATAGAGAAGATGTATGCGAGCAAAACTTATTGCTTAACCATTTTAATGGCGTTTTTTATAAATCAGATGCACCAGAAGATATTTTTAAAGGATTACTTCGGGTTAATACTGGCGAGCTTTGGTTTACACGCAAAGTGATTTCAAAAGCATTTAACGATATTTTAGCCGTAGCATCATCGTTTAATAGCCTACACGACGACATCGAATTAAAGCAGGACGATTACGATCATTTAACAAAGCGTGAAAAGTCTGTTATTCATTTAATTGCACAAGGTGCGAGTAATCATACAATTGCTGATAAACTTAATATTAGTGACCATACTGTAAAAACACATCTTTATAGCGCGTTTAAAAAAACGAACTCACGCAATCGAGTAGAACTTGCTAATTGGGCTCAGCGCTATATATCGGTTTTGTTGCCAATGGCTAAATAGTTTCTTTTAACTAAATTTAATACTCCTAAAGTAATAAAAGCCTAGCTATGCTGGGCTTCTATCATTGTGAGGCTACAATATAAACTAAGCTTTTTTATACTGGTGGGTTTTAAGCCAGTGCTCGGCGATTTGCTCGCGCGTGGCAAACCATACCTGCTCATGCGATCGGGCATATTCTAAAAACCGTGCTAATGCTTTTATTCTTCCTGGGCGACCAATTAAGCGGCAATGTAAACCTATCGACATCATTTTAGGGGCGTTTTCACCTTCTGGATCGCCTTCCTCGTATAGCGTATCAAATGCATCTTTTAAGTAATTATAAAACTGATCGCCGGCATTAAAACCCTGTACGGCAGCAAAGCGCATGTCGTTTACATCGAGCGTGTAGGGCACAATGAGTTGTGGCTTACCTTCTTTAATACTGTAAAAGGGCAAATCGTCGCTGTAATCGTCGGCATCATATAAAAATGTGCCATTCTCAACTACAAGGGCTGCGGTATTTGGGCTAGTTCGGCCGGTATACCAGCCTTTGGGCTTTTTACCCGTAAGCGTTTGAATAATCTCAATGGCTTGTTGCATATGCTCGCGCTCGGTTTGCTTATCTATATTTTGATAATTAATCCAGCGCAGGCCATGGCTTGCAATTTCGTGACCTGCTTCAACAAAGGCTTTAGCTACATCGGGGTGGCGCTCAAGGGCCATCGCCACTGCAAAAATGGTGACCGGTATATCGTATTTTTTAAATAAACGCAGTAACCTCCATACGCCCGCGCGCGAGCCATATTCGTAAATAGACTCCATGCTGATATGGCGGTCTTCTACATGCGGGGCACTGACTATTTCTGATAAAAACGTTTCAGCGGCTGCATCACCATGTAATACACAATTTTCGCCGCCTTCTTCGTAATTAAGCACCACTTGTACCGCTATGCGCGCTTTATTGGGCCAATTTGCATGAGGTGCATTTGGGCCATAACCAATTAAATCGCGCGGGTAGTTTTTAAATTGCTCGCTCATATTATTGCTCCTTTTTAAGTGCCGTGAGCCAAGACCCGAGCATTTCGCGCTCTGTGTCTGTCATCTTGGTCATATTAGCCAGTGGCATGTCTTTAGTTATTACGGCGCGAGTATGCACAAGTACTTGCGACTTTTTTACCTGTTCAATTGAATCAAGTTTAAAGCCAAGTGGCGCTGTTTGAAAAAGCTCAGAGGTAGGTGTCTCGCTGTGGCACTGCGTACAGTGTTTGCTGATTATATCCCACGCTTGTGCGTCGGTGATACTTGCTTGTAAAGGCGCGTTTTCGTCTGCATTTGTTGGGCTGCTAGGCCACGGAGCTATTGCTAACATAAGAGCAAAAAATGCTGCAATACCACTTATAAGTACTGAAGGTTTATTAACGCCTTGATGTTTTAAGTTAAAGTAATGGCGTATCCACATACCAATACCAAACAGCGCAATTAAAATAAGCCAGCCAAAGTTGTGGCTATACGTGTAAGGAAAGTGATTGCTAAGCATAATAAATACCACTGGTAACGTGGCGTAGTTATTATGTATCGAGCATTGCTTGGCTTTTAAACCCGGGAGCGATTCGGGGATACGGCCGGCTTCTACTTCACTTACCATATAGCGTTGCCCTGGCATAATAATGTGATACACATTCCCAACCATACACGTGCCAATAAGCGCACCTACATGAATATACACAGCGCGGTCGCTAAATAGTTGATCAACCCCATAAGTCCACAGAGCCAATAAACCAATAACCACAGCAATAAACGCTTTACCGTTTTCAACGAGCGGGGTTTTACACAATAAACGATAAACACCATAGCCTAAGCCAATAAAACCAAGGGATGCGCCAATAGCTGCAAATTTACTTAGCTCACTTTTACTGTTATCAATTAAATACACATCGGCGCCAACATAATAAAGTAAGCTAAATAGTAATATACCGGTGATCCACGTTGTGTAGGCTTCCCACTTAAACCAATGCAGGGTGTGAGGCATTTGTTCAGGGCCATTTTGATACTTAGCCACTTCGTAAAAGCCACCGCCATGCACGGCCCATAAATCGCCTTTTATGCCTTTATCGATTTTCCACTGCGGTGGTGTTTGTAGGTTGTTATCAAGCCATGCAAAATAAAATGAAGCGCCAATCCAGGCTATACCAGCAATAACATGAAAGTAACGCAGTACTAAATGAGCAAGCTCAAATAAATAGTTTTCCATAACGGTTAAGCCTCTTCTAATACCGGTGAGCGGGTGTCTGAAAATTGATTGTTATCATCGCGCTTATACACGCTTTTACCCATAATGTAGGTTTGCTCAACGCAGCGGTCGTCGCCTAACATCATCATTGCAAATAGTTTTTCATGCAGGGTTTTGGCATGTTGTATTCTAAATTTTAAAAACGAAGTTGCCGAACAATCCATTACAATAAAATCGGCTTCACAGCCGGCTTCAAAATTACCAATTGTCCCTTCTAAATCGAGCGCTCTAGCACCGCCGAGTGTTGCTAAATACAGCCCTTTAAATGCTGAAAACTTTTGACCTTGTAACTGTTGGATTTTGTAAGCTTCGTTACCTGTTTGTAGCATAGAAAAGCTTGTTCCTGCGCCTACATCGGTACCCATGCCTACGTTTATGCCGTGCTCTTCACAGGCTTTTAAATTTAAAAGTCCTGATCCTAAAAATAGGTTTGAGGTAGGGCAGTGCGATATTGCCGCATTGTTATCTGCAAGGCAGCAAAGTTCGCGCTCAGATAAATGAATACTATGGGCAAATACTGAGCGTTTACGTACCATTTTTGCTTGCTCGTACACGCCTAAGTAATCTTCGGCTTCTGGAAATAGCCCTTTTACCCATTCGCACTCGTCTTTGTTTTCAGATAAGTGTGTATGCAGGTAGGTGTCTGGGTATTCTTCAAGTAACTGAGTGCATTTTTGTAATTGCTCAGGGGTTGATGTGGGGGCAAAACGCGGTGTAACTGCGTAGCTTAACCTATCAACATTGTGCCATTTTTCGATGAGGGCTTTAGATTCGTCATAACTTGTTTGCGCGCAATCAGATAAGTCGTCAGGGCAGTTACGATCCATCATTACTTTACCGGCAATCATACGTAAATTGCGTTTTTGTGATTCTTTAAAAAACGCATCAACCGATTGCGGGTGCACAGTGCCAAATACAAGGGCAGTGGTTGTGCCATTACGCAGTAGCTCGTCTAAAAAGCGATTAGAGATCTCTTTTGAATAATGCTTACACGTAAATTTTTTCTCTGTCGGAAACGCATACTCGGTTAACCAACTTAGCAGTTGCTCGCCGTATGCACCCACCATTTCGGTTTGTGGTAAGTGTATGTGGGTGTCAATCATACCAGGCATAACGAGCTTACCATCGTGGCGGATAACACGCGCTGATTTATCAATCGTAGGCAGTATGTCTTGCTCGTAACCAAGTTTAACTACTTTGCCGTGCTTGATAACTAATGCGCCCTTTTCAAAAAAACGATGGGCGCTTTCGCCAGCAATGGCCGGGTCGTCAACAAAGTCGAGTATATCGGCACAAACTACTGTTAAGTTATTATTGTTTTGCGTGCTCATTATTAGCTACCTCTGTATGTAGAGTAGCCAAACGGGCTAAGCAACAATGGGATATGATGATGTTTAGTATCTTGTAATCTAAACGTTATTTGCGCTTCTGGGTAAAACGCAGGGGTAGGTTGGTTTTGGTAATAACTATCTAAATCAAATACTAGCTTATAGGTTGCAAATTCTACTTCTGTATTTAGCCAGTCGGTAATTCGCCCATCGCTATCGGTTGTGCCTTGGGTTAGTTGTACCCATTCGTTATTTGTAAGTTTAAATAGCTTAACAGCAACGTTTGCTGCAGGTTTTCCGGTGCTGGTATCAAGTATATGGGTGGTTATAGGGCTTTTGCTCATACTTTTATTCATAGCAGTGACTCCAATCTTATTTTTGTTATTTTGGCTTGTTCGCCCGCGGCTATATTTAGCTCTGTACTGCGGGTGTTGTGTATGCGCTGCTCTATGAGTTCGAGCATTTGTTCGGCCGTTTTACCGGTGGCGCACACTATAAAAATAAAGCCAAACTTGTTCAGGTACTCTTTATTGAGGGCAATCATTTTGGTAAGTACGGCTTCGTTTGCTTTGCTCATACCCGATTGCTCATGCCCCGCTTTTTGTGCGGTAGCAGCGTATTTTTTGCTAAGGGTTGATAAGTCGCCTATTTGCGGGTGGCCTTCAAAGGCAGCTAAATAGTCGCTCTCGCCAAGGCTATCCCATATGCTTTGTGCGCATTCAAACAGCTGTTGAGCACTTTTAAATGGCATTGCTTTTATCATGCCCGCTGCCCAGTTAGGGGCCGCGCAGCAATGCTCAAGTGCTTGTTTTGCTTGTGCATCATTTAGCGTATTTATTTGTAAGCTACTCATGCGTCTACTTCCTCCTGCGTGGTGCTAATTAAGGCATTTTTTAGTGTGCGCCATTGCAAGCCTTGGCGTTTTGGCGCTTGGGTTTGCATAGCCTGATAAAGGCCAATTAGCTGTCCACTAATCGAAATAGCCACTTCCATTGGTAATTTGCCCGTAATGTTATTAAGCCCAACAGGGCAGGTCATTTGTTGTATTTGATCGGCTGTAAAATTGCGATGTGCTAGGCGTTGTTTAAAACGTTTTGCTTTAGTGTCAGAGCCAATAACGCCCAGCCAATTGGCATCAGCGCGTTTAATAATGGCTTGGGTGAGTGCAAAGTCGAGCTGGTGGTTATGGGTCAATATTAAGTAGTTGTTAGCCTTTGGTGCACGTTTTACTTGCTCTGTTGGCTCTTCATCAACCACTTTTACTACGTTATTTGGCATAGCCTGTGGGAATACATCGGCGCGGCTATCTATCCAGCGTATGCGAATAGGCAGCTGTGCCAATATACCAATAAGCGCCTGTGCTACGTGGCCTGCGCCGTAAATGTCGAGGGTAAAGCGCTCGCATTGCATGCATTCAAGCATAACGGTGGCAGCCCCGCCGCAGCACTGGCCTAAATTTGCACCTAGGTTAAATTGCTCAATTACTTGGGCGGCTTCGCCTTTGGCAAGTAGTTCGCGGGCTTTTTCTATTACTACGTATTCAAGGTGGCCACCGCCAAGAGTGTCGTAAATATGCTCGCCGCTTATTACCATTTTAGAGCCTGTGCCGCGAGGGGTTGAGCCATTTGTGCCAAGTACCGTGGCAATTACATAATTAGTGCCGCTTTGTTCGTGCTCGTTTATAGCCTGCGCCCAGTTTTGAGTATGAAAACCCTGAAACGAATCATTTAAATTAGTCATGTTGATGCTCCTTAAACCAGCTAGCGGTTTGCTCAATTGCACTCAATACTCGCTCTGGGGTTGCGGGTGTATCCAATGGGGCTGTGTATTTGTAATCAGCCACACTGCTTATTGCATTACGAATGGCGCTCCATACACTAAAGGCCAGCATAAATGGCGGCTCGCCTACGGCTTTTGATCTAAACACGGTGGTTTCTGGATTTGCTGAGTTATAAAGATTGACGTTAAATTCGGCAGGGGTATCGCCAATGGCTGGTATTTTGTAGTTGGCTGGGCCAAAGCTTACAAGCTGGCCTTTATCATTCCATTGTAAGTCTTCGGTTGTTAGCCAGCCCATACCTTGCACAAAGGCGCCTTCAATTTGGCCTATATCAAGAGCTGGATTAATTGAACTGCCTACATCGTGCAGTATATCAACGCGAGTTACCGTGTTTTCGCCAGTTAGGGTATCTACTTCTACTTCGCTGAGTGCTACGCCGTGAGCGTAGTAAAAAAATGGGCGGCCTTCACCTTTGGCTCTATCGTAATGAATTTTTGGTGTGGCGTAATAACCGGTAGATGAAAGCGATATACGATTCATGTAAGCAAGATTTGCAAGTTCGCTAAAGCTAATTTCCCCTTTACTAAAAGTAATGAGGTTATCTTTAAATACAACAGTGTTGCTGTCTACTTCAAAGTGCTCGGTAATAAAATCAATTAAGCGCTCTTTTATTGTGTTTACTGCATTTAGCGCCGCCATGCCGTTTAAGTCGGTACCACTTGAGGCAGCTGTTGGCGAGGTGTTTGGCACTTTGTCGGTACGCGTAGCACTAATACTTACCGCGTTAAAATCGACCCCAAAACCATGGGCTACAATTTGCGCAATTTTGGTGTTTAGCCCTTGGCCCATTTCGGTGCCGCCGTGGTTTAAATGTATAGAGCCATCGCTATATACATGTACTAATGCACCAGCTTGGTTTAAATGTTGTACGGTAAACGAAATACCGTATTTAACCGGCGTCATTGCAAGGCCTTTTTTTATAATAGGTGATGATACGTTAAATGCTTTAATAGCCTCTTTACGTGCCCAGTAGTCACCCGACTCCTCAAGCTGAGCAATCATATCTATTAAAATATGTTGCTCTACGGTTTGATGGTACGGCGTGGTATCGCGGCCTTTTTTGTATAAATTAAGTTTTCGGATCTCAAGCGGATCTTTACCTAATTTGGCGGCTATATCGTCCATTATTAGCTCGCCCATAATCATTCCTTGCGGGCCACCAAACCCTCTAAATGCGGTATGGCTTACGGTATTTACTTTACAGCGATTACCCTTGATTGTGGCGGCTGGGTAGTAGTAGGCGTTATCGGCATGAAACATGGCACGGTCTACAATTGCATCAGATAAATCTGGCGAGTAACCACAAAACCCATTTACGGTAATGTCGGCACCTTCTATTAAACCATTTTCGTCAAAACCAACATGGTATTGATTATAAAAAGGGTGGCGCTTACCGGTTAATTTAAAATCGTCGCTACGGGCTAGGCGCATTTTTACTGCGCAGCCAAGGTGGTAAACCGCAAGGGCTGCAAGGCATGCCCATGGTGCGCCTTGGGTTTCTTTGCCGCCAAAAGCACCGCCCATACGGCGGGTTTCTACGTTTACAAAGCTAAATGGCTTTTTTAAAATTTTAGCAACTAAGTGTTGAACCTCAGTAGGGTGTTGCGTAGAACACTGAACATGAATGCCCCCGTCGTTATCAGGTTGCGCCAGCGCTATTTGCCCCTCAAGGTAAAAGTGTTCTTGCCCGCCTATGTTTATTTCGCCTTTAAGCTGGTGGGCTGCGTTATTAATGGCGTTTTCGCTGTTACCACGGTTAAGTGAATGGGGCGGCCTTACCCAATGCTCTTTGCTAATAGCTTCTTTAATATCGAGTATGGGTGTGGTTTGCTCGCACTCTATAACCACTAAACGTGCCGCGCGACGTGCTATGGCGTAGCTGTCGGCAACGACAATTAATACAGGTTGTCCGTGGTATTGAATTTCATGGCTAGTGAGTAATACGTCACCTGGAAATACCGGGCCAATATCAAGCTTACCGGGTACATCTTCGGCCGATAAAATACGTTTAACGCCTTCAACTGCCAGTGCGAGACTTGTATCAATTGATTTAATAAAGCCACTTGTAACAGGGGCGAGCACTGGGTAGGCATGCAGGCAGCCGTAAGGCTCAGGATTATCGTCAGCAAAATTTGCACTGCCACAAACTTGTTTAATAGCGCTTTCGTGATATTTAGATTGCCCAACGCTACCACCTTGCGCTTTTAGTTTATCCATTTCAAAGTGACGCATGTGAGATCCTCGTAATGGCAATGTTGTTATTGTTGCGTGCTTGCGGCTCATAAAACTCAATACCAATGCGTTGTAATAAGTTTTTGCTTACCGTAGTGCGGTAATGCGCACTGCTTCTTACATCGCTCATGGGCGTAAAGTCATCGTTAATAGCCGTTGCTGCGTCTATAAAACTACTTACTTGTAATGATTGAGATATCAGCTTTTGCTCAATATGATGTGCGCGTTTAGGAATAGCAGCCATACCGCCCATAGCGCAGCGGGCTTGAGTAATCATGTTTTGTGAATGCTCTATAGCAAGCACCAAGCACACGGTAGATATATCGTCTTCAAAGCGTTTTGATATTTTATGACACGCCAGTTTTAGTGACTCTGGGCGCTTTGGAATTGTGAACTTACTAATTACTTCATCGCTTTTAAGAACTGTTTTTTTGTAATCAATAAAGTAGTCGGCAACTTTAATAGTGCGCGTACCAGCGCTGCTTAATAAATCCATTGATGCATTAAGAGCGATTAAAAGTGGAGCGGGATCGCCAATCGGAGAGGCATTCCCTATGCTGCCACCTAGTGTGCCGCTGTTACGTACTTGACTTGATCCTAAGCGTTCAAATAGCTCTTTTGACTCTGGGTAATGGTTATAAAATGCCTCGACAAATTGGCTATAAGGTAGCGCTGCACCTATGTGTAACTCACCGTTATTATCTGCCAAGGTGCAAAGATCATTTACTTGGCTAAGGGAGATAATTACATCCGGTAAGAGTATGTTTTGGCTAAGCTCAATGGCAAAGTCGGTGCCACCAGCAACTAAATGTGCATAAGGATAAAGCGCTTTTAGCTCAACAAGTTGCTGGGCCGTTTGTGGTAAGTAAAATTTGCGAGGACCATTTTTTAAAAATGGAATATCGTCATCATATTGCGTATTAAGTGATGCTTTAAATTGAGCGGCCATTGCTGAGTACGGTTCAGCTTTACGCTCATAGCTATAGGCTTTTTCGGCTGCAAGTAATATAGGGCTATAACCTGTACAACGGCATAAGTTACCGCCAAGTGCATGAATAACCGCTTTTTTACCAGGGTACGTTGGCTCATTAATATAAAGAGCCAACAAACTCATTATTATACCGGGCGTACAAAAACCACATTGCGAACCATGACACTCCACCAGTGCACGTTGTACGGGGTGTAAATCGGTTAAGTTTGGGTATAAGCCAGTAGTCACAGCCTCTACTGTTACTATATGTTTTGCATGCGCATTACCTAATAACAATAAACAGCTGTTCATTGTTTTGTATTGCCAACTAGTTTGCCCGTTTGCATTTATACGCTCTTCACCCACTAAAATTGTGCACGCGCCACAGTCGCCAGTTGCACACCCTTCTTTGGTGCCCACTTTCCCTTTTTTGGTGCGTAGCCAGTCCAAAATGGTGAGACTTGGCGAACATTCTTGTACTTCAATTGGCGTGTTATTTAATAAAAATTGAATCACACAGACCCCCTTAATTTTTATAAAGCCCTGATACATAAAGGCTTGGCGTATGTTTTTTCTTGTTGTTTGCGCACGGGTAACAAAAATACTTTTTAATCTTTAATTAGCTTATTGCAGTTACTATGCCATTGTTGACCGCTTGGTCAGTTAAGGGCGGTTGGGTTAAATTGTCGAGGTATAGGTAATAACGGAGTAGCCTTAAAAATAAGGCACGGTGAAGCGAATGCTTTTACTATTTAAATCTAAAGGGGAAAGTAGGGCTGGTAAAAGCACATTAATGAAAATGCTTTATGATGTGGTTAAACCTGACCAAGGGGACATGTTTTTTAATGGCCGTATAATACCAATCAACAATGAAAAATTAGGGTAGGTGTCAGCGTTATTTTTTTATGTAACTTTGCAAGTTGGATAGGTATTAGCCTATTAATCTTTGAGTCAATTTTTGTAGGCTATCTTGCTTATTTTGAGTGGATAAATAGCGCTAGCTTAATTTATGAGCCTACTTATAAACAACGTGTAAAAAATACCTACTTTTAAAATAATTACCTTCTCAAATATTACCTTTCATAAAACTTAACCTCAAACTGCATTCAGTGTAAATTACAGCGTTGTTTTTAAATGTATTTTTTAAAGTTAATTCAACTTTTAAGGGATGTTTTTTGGCACGTAAGTTGATACAACTCCTTATAAATTTTAAAAAGGAATTACCATGACTGCTGAATACTTTATGGTACTAGGGTTACTCGGTGTTGCATTTTTTGCTGTTGCAGGGGCATTGCTTGGGTATGAAAAAAACATTAGTGGCTTTGGCGTAGTAGTGGTTGCAACCGTTACAGCACTAGGGGGCGGTACCCTCAGAGATATACTTTTAAACAAACCGGTATTTTGGATTGCTACCCCGGAGTATTTGTATTCGACCTACGGGGCCGTTATAGCAACAATTGCATTTATTCGATACTTACCGCGCGTTAATAATTACTACTTTTTATTGGTAGACGCTGTTGGTATGGCGTTATTTAATATTATGGGGATAGAAAAAGCACTCATTAATGGCTCTGGCATGGTGGTCGCAATTACCATGGGCATTACTACAGGTATATTTGGTGGTTTAATACGCGACGTAATTTGCCGTGAGGTGCCAACTGTTATGCGCAGCGAACCTTACGCCTCTGCGTGTTTAGCGGGTGGTGCAGTTTATGCCGCTTTATTTAGCCTTAATGTAGATTACATTTGGTGTATTTTAGGCTCATTTTTCACGACTATCTTTTTAAGATTAGGCTCTTTGCATTGGGGTTGGCATTTAACTATTTTCAGAAAAAAAGACTTCAGAGATCAAAGCGACTAATTTTAGCTACGAGTAGCTCGCGTTTGCATGTGGTACTCGTAATTATCCTCATCCGTTATAGTAAAACTCAGCCGCTTATAAAGTCCTAATGCTGGGTTGTTTTTAAGCACGGTGAGTTTAATGGGTTTTGACTGCGCATTTGTAATTACTTGTTCAATAACCGCTTTCCCATACCCTTTATTTTGGTGCAATGGATGTATTTGTAATTGCATTATTTCAACGTGTTGAGCGTGCGTTTGGTATTTTAAAGTACCAATTGGTACCTCATTTATAACTATAAGATGGGAGCAGTCATATTGATCATCAAGCCTTAAAACATGCTGTTGATCAGTTAAAAATAACCCGGCATTCTCTAAGTGTTCAACCATAGTCAGTTTTCTGAGGCTTAATAAGTAGTCTCGGTCTGAATATGCTGCCTTTATAAATTTAAAAACCATAGTGCTCCCTTGCAACAGCCTTAATGTTTATATTTGTAGAACTAATCAAAATATGTGCGCAGTATTAAATGTGCAAGCCAAGCTAACAAAGGCAATACTACCAATACCCAAGTGCTTTCCACCAAAGCCCGCCAACAATTCCCCATACACTTAAATTAATAACGCTCATTATAAGGCCCATTACCCACCAGTCTTTTAACGATACATAGCCTGAGCCAAACACTATGGGTGATGTGCCTGTTGCGTAATGCGTTAACGACATCATGAGTGATGAAGCGCCTGCTAACAGTAAACCTAAAAATAAAGGCGGAGCGCCAAGCGCCAAACCTGCGGCGTAAAATGCGGCAAACATAGCAGTAATATGTGCTGTGGTACTGGCAAAAAAGTAATGAGCGTAAAAATACACAGCTACCAATATAATGGCCGATACAATCCAGTCAAAACCCAGTTGCGCAATGTTGCTCTCAACAAGTGTTGAAAACCACGTTACCAAACCTAATTTATTTAAAAAAGTGGCCATCATTACTAATGCTGAAAACCAAACAACGGTATCCCACGCAGACTTTTCTTTAAGTACATCGTCCCAGCTTAATACACCAGTCACTAATAAAACCGATAAACCTAAAAAGGCCACTGCGGTTGTGTTAACTGCGTAGTCAGCCCCTAAAATCATTGCAGGCACGCCGGCCCATAAAATAAGCAGCATGGCAAAAACACCCACCATTATTTTTTCGCCGTAACTCATTGGGCCCATTTCAGTTAATTTAGATTCTGCGTAGGTTTTAGCGTCGGGCGTACTTTTAACTTCAGGTGGGTAAATGGCATAAACAACCAAAGGCACAAGGGCAATACATAGCAAACCAGGAACAAGCGCTGCGAGCGCCCACGTACCCCAAGTAATACTAATATTTGCACCGGTAGCATCAGCAATCAGCTTTACAATTAGAGGGTTTGGCGCAGTTGCCGTAATAAACATAGCTGATGTAATAGGGTTTATATGGTAGCTCACTAAAGCAAGGTAGTGCCCAATTTTACGAGATGTACCTTCCTCAGGGGACGAGCCAAAACTTGTTGCTATCGACTTCATTATTGGGTGAATAATAGCGCCGCCTCGTGCGGTATTACTTGGCGTTACAGGCGCTATAACAAGTTCAGAAAGTGCGAGTGCATAGCCAATACCAATAGTTTTTTTACCAAAAAAAGAAATAAAATTATAGCCAATACGATTACCTAAACCGGTTTTAGCTAAACCCCGAGATATGATAATAGCAATACCAATCAACCAAATTAATGAATTAGAAAAGCCACTTAATGCATCTTTAATAGCGCCAGATGGGCTGTCATTAGTTACACCGGTTAACGCAACAGAGGTAATAGCTAAAATAGCAATGGCGCCGATTGGCATTGCTTTACCAATAATGGCAACAACAGTACCAATAAATAAAGCGAGCAAATGCCATGCGTTTTCGGTAACACCTTGCGGGGGCGGTACAGCAAACCAAAGTAGTAAAACAATGGCTATAGAAATCAGTCCAGAGGTAACTCGAATATCAGTACCCTTCATTAAAAATGTCCCTAAGTTTTAGAAATGCATGCATTCTGTGTATTGAAAAGGCGACGTTATTCTACTTCATTTTATAATAAAAAAAATGACGCACATCATATGAATATTAGACTTATTTAATTTTATTAATAAAGAGGTAATAAATCATAAACTAAAGTGATTGATTACATTACCCGATGAGAGCTTACGTTGTGCTTAATCAACTCTTATATTTTTAAGAGTTAGCTTGAATTGTTTTATCGACTAGCAAGGTCTTTGTAAGTCTTAACGAATACTTGGAAATACAATGAACTTAAAATTAACCAACAACGTGATTACTTTTTTATTAGCGAGTAGCTTTTTGTTACTTGGCTTATCGTTTGCGTTAGGAGCAAACCCTAATACGTTAACGGCTACGTTTAGTTTTTATGGCGTTGATTCGCTAATGTCTGTATCTGCATTAGGTTTGATTAGTGGCTCATTTATGATTGCCTTAGCGTTTGCCACCGTGTTCGCTCGCCTTAAATTAATGAAACCTACATCAGCACTTTTACTTGCAGCAATTATAAGTTTAGTTGCATTACTTACCTTGTTTGCCAGTAACCGTTGGATGGCTCAACTTGGCGGCTTTCCAATCATTGGTAGTGGGCAGGGCATAATTAAATACTTTGCTGTAGTGCCTTTGTATTTGTTTTTATTTTATAAAGACAAACTTACCGACAAACAACACGTACTTTTAAACTTTATACCGGTTGCCATGGTTTTATTGTGGATTGGCGGCATGAAGTTTTATGAGTTTGAAGCAAAAGGCATTGTAAGTTTAGTAGAAACCTCACCGTTTATGTCGTGGTTATACACGGTATTTAGCGTACAAGGCGCGTCTAACGTGATTGGCGGGTTTGATGTATTATTTGCTGTGTTATTGGGCTTAGGGCTATTTTTAAATAATAAAAAGCTAATTATTGTAAGTGGCTTAGCGTGTTTAAGCGTATTTATGATGACCCAAACATTCTTAATTACTGCAACCGGTGCATTTAGTTCTTCCACTTTATTGGAGCGCTTAGGGCAGTTTGTAATTAAAGATCTTTGGTATATAGCCAACCTTGTTGTTATTGCTTTTTTAATGATTTTTAAACCGGCTAAATAATATAAAAGAGGGATTTTATGATCAGTTGCAACCAATACGACTACATCGAAATTGCCTGTATGCACCATTTAAGCATTGAGCTTATATTAAAAAATGGTGATGGTGTATGTGGCGTAGCAACTGACACAAAACGCAATGCTAATAGAGACGAATGCATAGTTGTTAACGTAAATAGCGAGCTGCAACTCATTGTGCTTACTACAATTAGTGTACTTAAAGCGCATGAGAAAAATCCATACTTTGACCACGTGAACTTTGATGTAAAGTAAACACCTCACTCATTCGTTTTTATCATAAGCACCTCAGCGAGCCTGTATCATTAATATGTTAAGGCTCGCTTATCTCACCAATGCTTTAGCTAATTACGCGCTAAATACATAAAGCCAAAATTTTCCTACAACTTTCTTTTGTTCTTTACTCGAGTTTTTCACCGAACAAGGCTAAACGCCAACTATTAAAGCGTATAAAAATGCTAATTCTGTAATAAGTAAGCCTTTATATGTCCATATATGGCGCTTGGTCATCGTGTGTTTGTTAATTATGGTCGTAAAAGGTAGCTACATAAATAAAGCTAACTTACAGAGCCAGCTGTTTAAATAAACAGCTATTTTAATTTTGTCCAATAACATTATTAAAAGTCGTTTTGGTGCAAAATAACAAAGGCCTTTTTATAACATGCCTAATCAATTGTTTACATTGAAGTTATTTAGTGAAATCATTGAGCTATGTAATATACGCCGTTCTGGGGTGTTATAACCCCCCAAAGTGGTGTCTAATAAGCAGATTAGTTTTAAATCTGACCAAGGAGTAGGTTTCATGAAAAAGCTCATATTACTAAGCAAAACCTCAATATTGTTTTGCTTATTATCAAGTAGTGCCTTTGCTACGCCTAAGGTAAATATAAATACTGAGTATTACTCAATACATGGTTCAACGGCTAATGAGCTAAGAAATGAAATGAATACTAAAAGCTCTATTAAGCAATCGGGAAACACTTACGATGCTTATACTTCTTGGTTTGTTAATTGGCGCTTTAACTGGAATGAAAGTAATGGTCTGTGCTCTATGACGAGTGTTAAAAGTACTGTCAAAGTTAATTTCACTCTTCCCAAGTGGGAGAATAGTAATAGTGCAGAGGTAAACCTAAAAAAGCGTTGGGCACATTATTACAATGCACTAATTGCTCACGAAAATGGCCATAAAGACTTTGGTATTAATGCAGCTAAAGAGATTGAAAATCGTCTGTCAGTTTTAGCAGCAAAAAATTGCTCTAGTTTAAAAAGTAAAGCCAATAGTCTTGGTAAAAAGATTATTGATAAATACGTAGTGCTTGAAAAAAAGTATGATAAAAATACTAATCATGGAATGAAAAATGGGGCTGTATTCCCATAAAACATAACAGCACGCCCAGAGGTGGACAGCAAGCACCAAAGCTCACTTTTCACCGCAAATTTTAATAGTGGTGATCCCTTACTTTTTAATGCTGTTAAGTAAGTTGATTCGTCGTAAGGCGTGTGTGTTTTCCAGCACCTAAATAGTATTCGTATCCACTTAAATGCCAATAAACTGATGATGGTATTATGAGGCTTTCCTATGGTTTCTTGCTGCCAACTATCGTGGTCAATTAACGGTGCTTTAGCCTAAAATAAATAACGCACAGGTAATCCAGCCCATTCTAGAAAGAGTAAAAAAGACAACCATACTAAATTTCCAGTAATACCTCCCAAAATGCCAATTAAAACAACAGCTAACTCTTTTTATATTCCACGTAAAATACAGTAAAAGATTGAACCAAAATAGGAACTCAGCTATGGTTTGTTTATCAATAAAAACAAATAAAAAAACGAGTTAATTTACAGGCTCGTTATACGGTCTGAAACTTATGAATCATGCGTCTATAGAACGATCTTACAATAATCTTTTAAAAGACTTAGCAGATATCAATTTAATTCAGCAAGTAGCGAATGCTGCATTTAAACGAGAGTTCGATATTCTCGATGAATTTGAAAAGAGTAAATCACCTAATTCTGTCGTAGGCAGTTATGCTTTTGGATTTGATAATCCCTTTTCAGGTGAAGTAGAAAAATATGCGTTTCGTAAAACGAGTCTTTCTGACTTAAAAAGTTTAACTCTTAAACAAAAAAATAATCAGTACTGTTGGCTGTTGTCGAATGCATTTGAAAAATTCGAAAGTTATGTTAAGCGTTCATATGAAATGTTAACTACTAAAACAGCGCCAAGGGACTTAAAAACAACGTTAACATATTTCAGTAATAATTACCCTTTGTTAAATGAAAACGAGAAAAGTAATAAGTGTAATATTCACCTAAAAATTGCAGTTCTATTAGTAGAAAAACTAAGGCATGCAATTGTACATGAGCAAGGTTGTATATTAGATTCTAAAGCATTTATTAATAAAGTTATTAAACAATCTGGTATCAATAATGATCGACTTGAGCACGAAAAATTTATTCAACAATTTATATTTGATGGGAAAGTTTATATCATTGAGCTACCAATAGTTGATGGGGATTTGTTACCTCGTTATCATGATATATATCGGCATTTAGTAAGTTATCTACTAGCGTATGCTTATTTAATAAAAGAGCACACAGAGCCTAGTGTAAAAACCGTATAACAACACATCCTGATGTGGACGACTAGTAAAATTCAGCCATTAATTGCAAGTTTTAAAAGGGGTGAGCCT